>DASVEA010000162.1:0-5822 GCA_036380815.1 Nitrospiraceae bacterium | reverse complement strand
AGGATAACACTCTTTACTGGTCGAGCTTCGCAACTCATTCTTATGAAGGACCAGACTTCAAAAATATTCCGCCAATTCCCATACAGGATGCCACACACAGAGCCGATAGTCCCAGTGAGCATCATCAGCACTGGGCCACTTGGGATTCCTGCCGCATACTCATGAATTCCCTCACCAGTAATACTAACTAGTAGCGCCTCCAGTATACATCCAACCACGGGACATCAGAGTCCATGTCCGACCATGTTGTTGAGTGTTGTCACTTTTCCAGTTTTCTTAATCGCCATCCTATAAATCAACTAGAAAATGAAGACATGTGGATTTTCAAATCCATGCCTCGATTGTGATGCACTCAAGATGTGATAGAGTGAAGTCCCAGGGCTTCATCCACCCTCCGTAGCAGACCACTTCAGAGGACGGGCAGCCGTTGCTGCATGCGTAGGAGGATGAGGGCGGGCGCTGAGGTCGTGAGGCTCAGAGGCTCCTATGAGATCAACGAACTTCGCTCCTCTCGACCTTTCCGATTACGAGATCTCCCCTGAACAGGGTTTTCTCCCGAAGGACCCGCTTGAACATCTTCCGGACTTGCCGACTCTCACCCAGCTTGGGCGCGAATTGCCGAAATGGCTGAGCACTCGCACGGTTCGGCGGTTCATCGACGAGCAACGCCAACTGCTCCCTTCCATCCCTCCAACATGGGGCATAGAAGACTATCGGGCCGCGATGCGGATCCTTTCGTTCGCCGGTCATGCCTACGTATGGGAAGTGCCGGACAAACCGGCTGGGACCTTGCCACCACAATTGGCGAAACCCTGGCACGAGGTTGCCCTGCGGCTTGGCCGACCTCCAGTTCTCTCCTACGCGTCCTACGCGCTCGACAACTGGCGGCGGCTCGACCAGACTAAGCCGATTCAGCTCGACAACATTGTGCTGCTCCAAAATTTTCTCGGCGGTTTGGATGAAGAGTGGTTTGTCGTGGTTCACATCCAGATCGAGCGGGACGCGGGATCAGGGCTGGCCGGACTCCTCCGGGCAATGAATGGTACCGCCGAGGACAAGGAGGACGAGGTCTTGCTTGGGCTCAGATCCTTGGCATTGGCCCAAACGGCAATGCGCGATACGTTGCTCAGGATGAAAGAGCGCTGCGATCCCTATGTATACTACAACCGTGTGCGGCCCTATATCCACGGCTGGAAGAACAGCCTTTCATTACCGAACGGGCTCGCCTACGAGGGCGTCGAGTCCTATGCCGGGCAGCCGCAACAATTTCGAGGTGAGACCGGCGCGCAAAGCTCAATTGTGCCTTGTCTCGATGCCGGACTTGGGATCGCCCATGCCCCTGACCCCTTGACCCTGTATTTACAAGAGATGCGCGACTACATGCCTCCGCGCCACCGTGCATTCCTGCAGGTTCTAGAGAAATCCATCGATGACCTGAATCGCCCCGTGCTCTCCGGCTATGTCCGCGATCGGAAGTTCCGCACCCCCGATCTCTGGACTGCCTATTGCGCCTGCGTCGATCTCCTCGCACAGTTTCGCGAGATCCACATCGGCTATGCCGACAGCTATATTCACCGCCAGCATCAGGCCCATGCCAGCAACCCCACGGCCGTGGGAACAGGCGGCACGCCTTTCATGACATATCTCCAAAAACATCTGGATGAAACGAAGCAGGCGATTGTTCCGTAGGTTCTTCTGATTGACTCGCTTCATACTCAACTACGGGCAGCTGTGGCTTCCTGCATAAGCATGTGAACGGCAGAGGGTCAACCGGACCGTCGTTGACTAAGCATTCTGAGCGGCGTATCGTTTCACCCAACTACGAGAAGGAGGCCACGATGTCAGTTATGTGTTCTCTGGCCGTCTGCAAGGCACAGGCGGGGATGTGCGGGCATGAGAAGGTGATGCTGAGCGTCACCATGCTCGCGGCTATCGGCCTTGGGGCATACTTCCTGATCGGCTGACCGGAGGTTAAAACGAATTCGTTCGCCAGACCCACCCAGGGTCAGGGAATAGTGTGTGTTGTCTCTCTTAGCGGCTGTGGACCATCGGCAACTCGCGCGACCCTTCTGCCTCCTGTTGAATACGTAACCGTTCCAATCGCGACTCTTCCATGACATGGTAGAGCATTTCATCCGTCATCTGGGTCAACTGTGCCGCAGCATCTTTCATCTCGCCATGTTCGACCGCCCGCGAAAGTACCTCTGCCTTCGTGGCGCCTTTCTTTTGGCCCAGGAACGGCTTGATGATGAGGTAGGCTACATCCCGCGCCGGCATGAAGCGGAGAAACCGCCGCAGCAACTGGAACGTCTGGAGGGGATAGTGTAGGAGCTTGTAGCTGAACAGTCGCTTGAGCCCCTGCCGGCGTACATCATTGATCACTTCGCCGGGCAAGCAGGTCGGATCGATCTCCGAACATTTGAAATACTTGTACCAATCGGTGGTTTCGTTGACCAACCCGCGTCTCACATATTCTTGCCAGAGAGGGGTCCCCCGATACACACAGAGTCGATTGAAGCCGAACGTGTCGAGTGGCAGCTTGGAGGCGAGGTCGAACGTGGCGTTCATATCTTCGACCGTTTCATCGGGGTTGCCCACAGTGAAAAAGCCGTGCACGATCTCGATACCGGCCTGCTTGGCGTTCTTGACTGCTGTAGCCACTTCCTCCAACGTCTGTTCCTTCTTGAGACGATCGAGAATTTTCTGACTCCCGCTTTCAATCCCGAACATGACCGTCCGGCAATGGGCCTTGGCCATGGCAGGAAACAAATGCTGGGCAACCGAATCCACGCGCCCTTCGATGCCCCATTGGATCGTGAGCTTCGCGTCCATAACGCCTTGGCAAATTGCCTCGATCCGCTTGGGTTGCAGCAGAAAATGATCGTCGACAAAATAGACGGACCCGTAGCCGCATTCTTCGAGGTACTTGAGTTCGCTCACCACGTGCTGGGCACTCCGCGCGCGCCACTTGCCTTCGTTAAAGATCGGAATGTCACAGAATACACAGGGCCACGGGCAGCCTCGGGAGGTTTGCATTGTCGTGAACCGCTCCATCGAGAGCACCACGGGCACGTCGAGCGGCATAGACTCCACAAAGTCGAGCGGGAGACCTTCGCGATCGGGGAAAGGCCACTGATCGAGATGGCGTTCCATCGGCCGGCCTGAGTTCTGCACGACCTGGCCGTCCTTGGCCCAGGTAAGCCCGGCGACGCCAGCCGGGTCCTCAATCCGTTCGAGCAGATCGAGGAGCAACTGCTCACCATCTCCGCGACAGACGAAATCCACTTCAGGGCACTGCAGTTTGACCAATGCGGCGTTCAAACTTGCAAAGACGCCGCCGAAAGCCAATTTGACCTTCGAGTTGGCGGCGCGAATCTGACGGGCCAAGATCTTCGCGTAGGGATAGCTGGTGGTACTGAGGAAACTGAGACCGACAAAGGCCGGCTGCTGCCGGTTGATCTCCTCGATGATCACCTCGTTCGGCGTGTCGGGGTTCGCTTGATCGAACATCACACACTCGTGGCCGGCCTGCTTAAGCACCGACGAGAGGGACATGATGCCGATGGGCGGGAAACCCATGACCCGGATACGACCATTTTTTGCACGTGTCTTAGCTGGGAGGGCGTAGAACTGTGGGTCGCGAACGTGGATGAGGAATACCCGCATGAATTCACCCTAACACGAATGCCATGACAAAAATAGCGATATTACTTCGCTCACCGTGAGAGAAGACCAAACAGGTCTGAGCCTAATAAGATGCGGAGAAACTATTTTGCACGCGAGAGATTCGGTGATCAGACCGTCTGAGAAGCCCGGTCTGTCTGGTCCACCAGGGTTAGTCCCATGCAACCAAACAAACCAGATAGACCGAACAGACCCAATGAACTAGACAAGGAGGCGAGATTCTTACTTACCGCCCGAGAGCAACCTTGACCGCATTGCCGATCTCAGCCGGGTTCTTCACCACTCGGACACCCGCCGCATCCAAACTCTTCATCTTCTCAGCTGCCGTGCCCTTGCCTCCTGAAATGATGGCGCCGGCATGGCCCATACGCCGTCCTGGCGGCGCCGTAATCCCGGCAATGAAGCTGATGACCGGTTTCTTCACATTCTTCTTGATGAACTCAGCGGCTTTTTCCTCCGCATCGCCTCCGATCTCGCCGATCATCACGATCGCCTGAGTCTCGGGATCTTTCTCGAACATCGCCAGTACATCGACGAAGCCTGTGCCATTGACCGGATCGCCGCCGATCCCGACGCAAGTCGTTTCACCCAATCCCATTGTTGAGAGCTGATGCACCGCTTCGTATGTGAGGGTCCCGCTGCGTGACACAACGCCCACAACACCTTTCTTGTGGATGAAGCCCGGCATGATGCCAATCTTCGCTTCATCGACCGTGATGACGCCGGGGCAGTTTGGTCCGACCAGGCGGACGTCTTTGCCACGGAGCGCGCGCTTGACCTTGACCATGTCGTTGACTGGAATGCCTTCGGTGATGCAAATGATCAACTTGATACCGGCATCGGCAGCTTCCAGGATCGCATCGGCACAAAATGGCGGGGGCACAAAGATCAGCGTGGTGTCGCACTGGGCTTTCTTTACGGCATCGCGCACCGTATTGAAAACCGGAATACCTTCCACTTCCTGCCCGGCCTTACCAGGCGTCACGCCCGCGACGACCTGCGTCCCATAAGCCTTGCACTGGGTCGCATGGAACGAGCCTTCCTTGCCCGTGATCCCCTGCACCACCACCCGCGTATTCTTATTAATTAGTATGCTCATAGTTTCACCTACTTAATTATAGAAAAATGATTAGTTGCTCTTGCCCAATGCAAGTGGGACAACACCCCATTTGCAGCCAAGCCTCTTCCGCATGCGAGTAAACCCAACGCTTGGTTTTTCCCACCATCCCTCATGCGAAGCAAGAGGAGAAATCGCTACTTGAATACCAACTACTTCTGCACAAAAGTAGTTAGTGCTGGCATTACCTTCTTCGATGATTTTGATCTCACTGCTTCTCCGCAACGCTTCAGCGAAGCTATTAGCGAAATCATGGTTCTTAGATCGTTTTGCAGCACGTTCAAATGTTCCTTCAGGCATTCGGCCTCCATCAACTGCTAGTCAGCCCAAGCTCTTACACCCTCCCGCTTTACCTCTCCCCCACCACACACACGGGTAAGGCGGCGTAGGCTGCCGAGAGCGACCTTGCCGAAGGAGCGGGGACCCACCGAGGCTCGACCGAGAAGGAAAGCGGAAACTGACCGAGTCTTCGAGGGAATTTCCGAAGGCTTCCGCTCGGCCGAGCCCGGAAGGGTCGCTCCGAGAGGCACGGGAGCGATCGGCAGTCTACGCCGCCTTACCCGTCAACTTCACAATTTTTTGCGCCGCTTCCCACAGATCGTTGGCCACCTCCAGCTTGAGGCCGGACTCGGCCAACAACTTACGGCCTTCGTCTGCATTCGTCCCCTGCAGTCTGACGACCAACGGCACATTGATCTTCACTTCTTTGGCCGCTTCGATGACACCATGGGCGATTCGATCACAACGAACAATCCCACCGAAGATGTTGATGAAGATGCCCTTGACGTTCGGATCCTTGAGTAGGATTCGAAATCCCGCAGCCACAGTCTCCTTGGTGGCGCCGCCGCCGACGTCCAGGAAGTTCGCAGGCTCGCTGCCAGCAAGCTTGATGACGTCCATCGTCGCCATGGCGAGGCCCGCGCCATTCACCATGCAACCGATGTTCCCGTCGAGCTTAATGTAGTTCAGATTATTTTCTCCCGCTTCGATCTCGAGCGGATCTTCTTCGTGGAGGTCACGC
>DASVEA010000161.1:0-2446 GCA_036380815.1 Nitrospiraceae bacterium | reverse complement strand
AAGTTGGGAGTTCGTGAAGGAGGCTCATGGTAGATTTTCAACTGCGCCCTGAGTCGGGCTTGTCTTTAGTAGCGTTTGGTCCCGAGGAGGGCGCTGGCTCCGCAGGAATATTTCCGCAGGCGAAGAAAGGTCTCGCCGCAGATTCCCCCGTTCGTTCTTGTCATTACAGAAAAGCCAACAACCGGTTGACGACTCGTTTGACGGAGGGTCGGACGAGCAGTGGTCCAGCCTTGTCCATTAACCGGCTCATCGCCCTTGCTACCTGTTTTCGCTTTCTTCTCGCCATATAGCCTCCAAGGGGCGCACCGGTCTCGATGGGCGCACTGCCCTGTTCGATATACAGTTCATACCAGTCCGGGAAGAGAAGGCAATTGAGTTGCTGGAAACTGGATCGGTAAGCCCAAGCATACTTGGGAAATCGCAATCCTATGTCCCAGGGATTCAGAATCACCATCCGTTCGCCCAGAAAACGTCGATGGCCCGTCAGCACCTCATCCCGAATATCGTTGTGATAGCGAGGCACTGGATAGCCCAGCTGTTGGGCATAGCGAGAGGCGAGATACTGTTCTACGGCCAGCCGACAGCGGAGCCGGCGATCCATGAAGGTCGAGTGGTGCGCATAGGGATGGCGTTCGTAATACGTCGCATCTTGCTGATCCATAAATGGGGCTGACCAATACGTTTGGAGGACGGAGGTCTCGCCGAACTGCATCCAGTCGCTGACATGATAAGGCATTTGTTCGAACATCGACGGATCGACAGTGAAGAGCGAGGAGGTGACGATGCGAGGGGCCGACTGGGCGATGCGAAAACGATCGATCTCGCGGAGAAGCCCGGCGTCTTCGAGCGAGCAGTCGGTGCGAATCTTGATGGCATACGGTGTATCCACCTCCGCCAATCCCTGTCCAGTGGAGCGCAGTTGACGGTTGATATTGTTGGGCTCTGTGGCGCCGTCCCGCCGCTTGATTCCCGGTAGCCCGCCTGGGTCGTCTGACAGCACGATCTTATTAACGTTGATCCCTCGACAGTCGGACCGGTCCCAGGTGCTCAGAATATAGCATGCCTGCGGTAAGACCTGCTGTGTCCGCCTGATATGCTCGGCGGTCCCTTCCGGCCCGTGGAGGAGGGGGCCCTGGTAGACCACGGTGATATCGGATTCGTTGATTGCCATAGACTTTATCGAATGAGGCGGTGGATGACCTTTCTAGTCAGGAGCTTGGCGTCGCGTAACAGCGTACCAACGGGGTTTGTACGGAACCGCGTCCGTGCCTTTGGATGATAACGATCAATGCGCTGGATCATGCTGGTATCTGCCACGTTCTCGACGATCGGCATGCCGGCACGCTGGATTTGATAGCACCATTCCGGATGGACCACCGGTTTCAGCCTCTGTCTGAGGCAGAGATGCAAGTACAGAATCGTCTCAGGAGAAGCGGGAACTTGTCTCGTGAGATATTCGTTCAGCGCCTTGCCGAGTCCGAAGAAACAGGGCAGATTCGCCCGTGCCAGTACAAAGATCTGATCGTTGAATGTGACTTTATCTCCCCCTTCGATATGATCGCCGGTTTCGACATTTTTGTAATACAGAACTCGGGCATTGCCGTCGTGTTTTCGTCCCCACTCGTCGAATCCTTCGCCGCAGGGAATGTGCAGCGTGCCCTTTTTGACCTTCACGTGAATCGGAGAAAAGAAGGCAATGTCGGGCCGCGTGATGATGACAGTGTGGTAGGCCACCCCCTGCATTCGTTCATAATCCTCCAAAAGATGGACGACGCCTTCCATATTGAACATCATGGAAAACAGCCGAGCCGGGTTGAGCCCGTAGATCCAGTCCCCTCGATCAACGATGGCAGCCTGCCGGACGAATTCCTTCTGGTCGACGTGATGAAATTCGTAGCTCCGCATGGCAGGACCGTAGGCTGTAAAGAAGGCCTCCCGGTCGATCTCGTTGACCGGATCCACCCGGCTTTTTGGATTGTCTTTTAGGTTCCCGAACAGATCGAGACGACCGCTAAGCTCTTTCGTGGCAACATCCGATTGGACGGGGCCGAAATAAAACACGTCCGCATTGTTGGGCTCGACCACGTGACGATGGAACGAAGCTGCCGTGAGCCGAAAGCTCCTCAGCATGCCATACAGGAGAACAGCAACTTTTGGTGTGCGGGTATCGGTTGAAATTGAGGTGGACATAGTATCCTCTCCTCCGATGAAGACCCGCCACCGTCGATGATAGGCAGCGAGGCGGTTAGGGCTCTACCCGATCCTTCTTGACCGCGGTCCGGTCGGCCAGGCGGGAGAGCGATTCGGCGTTCACAGCCAAAGATTCGGAAACAGCCAAATCTTCCGGCGTGCCGAAACAGATGAACTGGTCGACTTCGATCCCTCTGACGGTCTGTCCTTGGGCCACCATCACATTATATAAAGGCCCGATGTAGTACTCACCGTT
>DASVEA010000160.1:0-3023 GCA_036380815.1 Nitrospiraceae bacterium | reverse complement strand
GGGTGATAGACCCGCTATCTTGAGGCCCATAGACCGTCACCACCGCCTTCAGAATCTCCGCGACCTTCTCGTTCGTCTCAACCCCCTCAATACCTTTCTCCAGCAACGGAATAACCTCTTCCTGTGCCTGGTCGGACGGTGTGAAGTTCTCCACCCGTTCTTTCCGGCGCAGCGACATCAGGTCGTTATCGAGATCCTTGCTGAAGGCCCCATAGGCAAACCGGAAGAATTCAAAGTGAAAGCCTTTGAAGCCCTTGCCGAACATCTGCAGCTCGCACAGAAAGCACAGTTGCTGCAGCTTCACATCGCTGAGTAGCCCGTGGGGCTGCACCAGATGCAGGACATAGAGCAGGAGGGCCCGGTCGATCGTAATCTGATTGGGTTGCCGCATGCCGGTAGGACCTCCATCGTTCCGCATTTTTTGGGAGGGAGCACTATAGACAGCCCCGGAGATTTCCGTCAATTCCTTCTCTCTATGCTCCTCATGCGTGGCCCCCCTTGACCAGTTGGGCAGTTTCGTCTTTAATGAGGCTCCATCGGAGGCCCGTCATGGCAAATAAGCATGTGAAGGAAATGGGGGCCCTGAAGGAGCACCTAGGCAAACATCAGCTCAAGCTCACCCGCCAACGTGAAATGATTCTGAGCGCCTTCCTCCGGCAAGAGCACATTACTGCAGAGGCCATGTATCACCAGCTGGCTAAGTCCGATCCTCATCTTGGACTCGCGACAATCTACCGGACGCTCAATCTGTTCTGCGATGCCGGCCTGGCACAAGCCCGGCACTTCGGCTCTCAGACGAAGTACGACAACGTCTCGCACAAGGGCCATCACGATCACCTTATCTGCACCGGATGCGAGAAGATCGTGGAATTTGAAAACGAGGAAATTGAGCGGCTCCAGGAGGAAGTGGCCACCCGGAACGGATTTACCATCAAGACCCACCGACTTGAGCTCTACGGCCTCTGTTCTCGCTGCCGTCATTGACGAACCCGCCTTTTTTTAGTATCATTTTGAGACAGCTTATCAATTTCAATTTCATAAGGACCTCCTCATGTCATTCGTATGCTCCCTGCCCATATTGCGCCGGACGATTCTCTCGGGCCTCCTTCTGCTCGTCGTCGCCGGGTACTTCGCGCCCTCCGCCCCGGCCGCCGACCAACTCACGATCTACTCCGGTCGCGGGGAACGACTCATCAAGCCGGTGCTCGACGCCTTTACGGTAAGTACCGGCATTCACATCGAGCTGTTGTCGTCCGGTACGACAGAATTGGTCAATCGACTAAAGGCTGAAGGTGATCGCACGTCGGCAGATCTCCTGATCACCAACGACGCTGGCAGCTTGGAACTGGCCCGAACAGCCGGCCTCCTCCGCCCATTGAATATGCGGGAAGTCGAACGAGCCATCCCGGCACAGTTTCGCGCACCGGACAATGCCTGGGTGGGGCTCTCCGGACGATTCTGGATCGTGGTGTACAACCACACAATGGTGAAACCGGATGAAGTGAAGTCGCTCCTCGACCTCGCCGATCCAAAATGGAAAAATAAGATTGCGATTCCGAATTCCGGCAGCGAATATCTGCAAGCAGGCGTGTCGGTCATTCGCGCCACGTATGGAGACGAGAAGACCAGGCAGTTCCTGCAAGGCCTCAAAACCAATGCGGACAGTCAGGTCTACCAGAAAAGCTCGCAGATCGTGGATGCCGTCGCCAAGGGGCAAGTCGCGCTGGGTATCGTGAATCACTACTACGTGTACCGTCATCTGGCCGCTCAACCAGGAGCGCCGATCGCGGTGTTAATGCCGGATCAGCAAGAGGGCGGCATGGGGGCGATCATGAACGTCGCCGGGGTCGGCGTCATCAAGTCGACCAAGCACCTCGACAGCGCCAAGCTGCTTGTAGAATTCTTAGTCGCTCAAGCAGGGCAGAAATTATTTGCGGATCTCGACAAGGAATATCCTCTCCACCAGGACGTGAAGGCGGACCCGGCGCTCGTGGAACGGAAGAGTTTCCGCGCGGCGCAGGTTCCCCTCACCAAACTGGCCGAACTGCGGGAGCCGACTCTCACCCTGATCGAGCAAGTGGGTCTCCGGTAACTCGAAGGGACCCATCGTGAGCACAATTCGCCAACAACTTGCTTCGCCGCTGCAACTCGTCGTCTTGGCGACTGCCGGAATTATCCTGCTGCCGCTCGGCTATGTCACTGCACAAGCCCTCTCGGCCGATCCGGCTGTCTGGAGCCGCTTATGGGCGACCCGCATTCCCGAGTTGCTGTTCAACACCATCTCGCTGGCCGCCAGCGTGGCAGTCATCACGCTGGTCCTGGGCGTCTCAACCGCCTGGTTAATCACACGCGTGGAATTTCCCGGTCGCCGGCTATGGGAAGGCGCCTTGGTTCTTCCATTGGCGATGCCGACTTACGTTCTGGCTTATGTCTATTCCTATCTATTGGGATTCGGCGGCCCTGTCGAGCATCTCTGGCAACTGGTTGCCGGTCCCCAAGCCAGAATCTTTTCTCCCCATAGTTATTGGGGCGCCACGCTCGTCATGGCGTTGGATACGTTTCCCTTCGTCTATCTCCTGAGCCGCAGTGCCCTCCTCAGTATGAACGTCTCGTTCGAAGAGGTGGCACGGGCCAGCGGAGTCTCCCGTCTCTCGACCCTCTGGCGCGTGACGTTGCCGCTGATGCGCCCTTCGATTGCCGCCGGGGTTGCGCTCGTCATCTTGTACGTCGTGTCGGACTTCGGTGCGGTGTCATTGCTTCGCTACCAGACGCTCACTTATGCCGTGTTCCAACAGATGACTGGACGGTCCGACAATTCCGCAGCGAGCATCTTGAGCCTCCTGCTGGTCGGACTCGCGCTGATTTTCCTGATCACTGAACGGTGGTTCCGACGACGGAGCCGGTTTTATCAGACCACCGGCCACTACCGGGCTCCTCAACGGCATCAATATGGCTGGCTTGGCACCGTCGCCGTCACCGGTTATCTTGGACTGATCGTCGGCACGGCTTTCGCCCTCCCAGCC
>DASVEA010000159.1:0-6042 GCA_036380815.1 Nitrospiraceae bacterium | reverse complement strand
ATACGTCCCATCACATGCATCACAACGACCTCCTTGTTTGAACCAGCTGAATACACGTTGCAGCTTACCATCCCTTGCCGGATATGTTCTTGTCTGATGACCAGTCGTTCACCGGCAGAGAATAATTGAACATTTTACTTTTCAGAGCTGTCTCAGTCAATCTACACAGACGCGCATCGGACGACAAGACTCACAAATGGTCCCTCCAAGCTTGCTCGTTTCACTCTCCCGAGAACGGCACCCGTGTGGCTCCCCCTGCTCGCACCTCATTATGGTACGGTAGAGAGAGGCAGGAGCCCGGCGATGACCCTCCAGGCACAATTTCCAGACGAGCAGAGTGTCGACGGCGCCTTCACCAGGCAGCCGGATGCCTTTACCGGGTGGGTAACCGCGAATGGTAATTCCGGTTACCCGGCGGCGAGCGGCCGCTACCATCTCTATGTCTCCTGGGCCTGCCCCTGGGCACATCGGACGATCATTGTGCGGAAACTCAAGAAGCTCGAAAACGTGATCGGCATGACAGTCGTGGACCCGATCCGCGACGAGCGAGGCTGGGCGTTCCGCGAAGGGCCGGGGCATTCGCTCGATCCCATCAACGGATTCCAGTTCCTCAGCCAGGCCTACAAGGCCACTGATCCGAACTATCGGGGACGGTTTACCGTCCCCGTGTTGTGGGATACGGTGACGAAACGCATCGTCACCAATTCCGACGACGACCTCATGCGCATGTTCAACGGCGAGTTCAATCGCTTCACCGAGAGCATGATCGACCTATATCAAGAAGGAATCAGGAATGAGATCGATGACCTCAATACCTTCATCTACGAAAACGTGAACGACGGGGTCTATCGCGCTGGATTCGCCACATCGCAGCAGGCCTATGAACGAGCCGTGCGGCGCCTCTTCGACGCCCTCGATCAACTCGAGGACCGGCTGGCGCGCCAACGCTACCTCTTCGGCTCACAATTCGTCGAAACCGATTGGCGCTTGTTCGTCACTCTCGTGCGCTTCGACGCTGTCTACCACGGCCATTTTAAGTGCAATCTCAGGCGGATCATCGACTATCCGAACCTCTTCAGCTACCTCAAAGACCTCTATCAGACCGACGGCATCGCCGACACCGTAAACTTCGATCACATCAAGCGGCATTACTACATCACCCACGACGACATCAATCCAACCCGTATCGTCCCTCTTGGTCCCGACCAAGATCTCTCCACCCCACATGGCCGCGAACGCCTGCGATAACGAGCAGACTGTTGAGATTGGTCTGTCTGGATCATCTGGTCTCTCTAGTTCATCTCGTTGATCTGGTCTGTCTGGTTTAACCAAACAAACGAGTTAGACCAGATGAACCAGAGCAACCCTGGCGGCCTTTTTAGCATCCTGGTAGAGTACAATTCATTTTTTTAGAAAGTCTGTTCCCCCATGTCCATCCAGTGGTTTCCCGGTCACATGAATGCGGCGCGCAAAGAAGCGGCCAAGACGATAGAGGTGATCGATGTTATCGTCGAAGTGCTGGATGCGCGCATACCAGAGGCCAGCTGCAATCCGCTGATCGAAGAGCTGCGCCTGGCGCGCCAGCGTCCTAGCCTGAAAGTGCTCAACAAGGCCGATCTTGCCGATCCCGCCGTCACTCAGACCTGGCTCGACCTGTATAACCAGCAACCTGGCGTCAGTGCCGTGGCCCTCTCTTGTAGTCATGCGGGCGATGCCGCCAAGGTTCCCCAGCTCTGCCAGCCGCTCGCCCCCCATCGCCACAACAGTACGAAGCCGCTGCGCATGCTGATTATGGGGATCCCCAACGTCGGCAAATCGACCCTGATGAATACGCTCCTCAAACGCCGCGTCGCTCGTGTGGGCGACGAACCAGCCGTGACCAAAGTTCAGCAACGTCACAAGCTGAACGACCACATGGCCATCACTGACTCACCCGGACTCTTGTGGGGGACCATCAAAGACCCTCACGTGGGTCTCCTGCTCGCAACGGTCAACGCCGTGGGCCACACGGTCGTCGATGACGAAGCGGTCGCTGAATTTCTCGCCACCATCCTGCTTGCGCGCTATCCTGCCCGGCTCACGGCCCGCTATGGTTTTTCGGTGGACGCGCTGACTAGTGCGGGTGTGATCGACGCCATTGCTAGAAAGCGCGGCTGCCTGTTGACCAGGAGCGGCGGCGGGCTAGATCGGGACAAAGCGGCAAGGATCCTCTTGTCGGATTACCGCAACGGCACACTCGGCCGCACCAGCTTGGAGACACCGAAGAAACGGCTAGAAGATACGCGCTCATAGCAAAAGTGTGAGGAGTCCTTCGCGAGACGTACGGGAAAGGCGCGATCAGAAGTTCGGGGTTCGACGTTCAGAAAACCTCGACCTTCGGACCTCGAACCTTCGCCTGTCCAGCTCCACAGAGTAGTTACGCGTACGAGGTGCATAGTTCTGATTGCGTTCCGGGGTTGCACCAGCTATATGATAGAGACCTTGGCGATCTCAAGCTAGAGTTGCGTCCGTGAAGAGAACCAATGAGTCATTCTGATGGCCACTTCGATTTATACATAACAACTTAGATGGTAACTAAAATAATTCGATGGATCATCGCGGTTCCGGCAGGTCTCGGGGCTTGGTTCGGAGCTAACTATTCTATTGGAACGACCTTCGGCTTTGCCCACGGATTTGAAGTGGTCGATGAGTTTTGGGAAGCGCCGGATATGAATGGGATGCCAATTAGTGGCACATACATTATTCTTATAACTAGGATTGTTGCAGCTGCTGCCCTTGTGGGGGTGATGGTCTACATTGTACCGCACTATCACAAACGGGTGGCGATCATTGCGGCCTCTCTTGTATCCGCCGCCGCCGTAGGCTTCTTGGGTTTTGTATTGTTTCAATCAATAAGTGCTGATCTAAACATCGGTCTGGATGGCTGGTACAGACAAATTCTGGACATGCTGAGCATTATCTTGGGCGCAATATTCGGTGCATGGATGGCATATGGAAATCAGAAACACCGACCTCACGCGTAATGAATGCTTCGAGTAGAACGCCGAAAGCGGTTGGCTCTTTCAGTGCGTCGTCCCCCTTGGCCACCCGCTGCCCCATCTCAATAATCCCGCCTAACCGCTCTAGTCCGCATTATTCATGTGCGCTTCTGCTGCAATCGCCGATTCGCTGCTACGATGAGCCTTCGGCCAGCGGGCTCGCCCCTCGGACCCTCATCGTACTGCGCGAGCACGCATCGGGTCCTTACGGCTCCGCGCGCCGGTCTCGCGACGCGGGTCAGCGATTTCGCGACGAACCGTCATGAATAATGCGGGCTAGCAGGATGCTGAAAAAGTCCGCCAGCGCCAGAGACCGTGGCCCGTGAATCGTGAGGCATGCGAGACTGGCGCGACGTGGACAGATTTGATTTCTGCCTCGTCTCCCCCGTGCCGCCAATCTCGTGTGTCTCGTGCGGCTATTTATTGGCCGTTCCCGTTGGCGTAGGAGACGAGACACGCCTGTCATTCAGGACGAACTTTCATTCTTTCACAATCACGCCGCACGCGATGCGTGGCCCACCCGGCGCATCCTTTGTCGGCGGGTCCGGCAGATACTTATCGTCCAACTCATGGATGATGAAGGCGCTCCCATCCGTATCGAACAGGGTGTTGAGCCCCTCCGACAGGGTCACCCGACTCGTGATCGTATACAGCGACCCTTTCCGGTCGTCGCTCACGGAGAGGTTCTGGAGATCGCCGAGATGATAGGGATGGTTCCCTAAGCCGGGCGTGACGTTCGCCTCCGGATTCATTACCGCATCCACGTTCCCATCATAGTGCCCCTTGGCTGCCGAGAAGGGCTCACAGTTGCCGGTTTCGTGAATGTGGATTGCATGGCGTCCCGGCTTCAACTTGCTTTCCGGCGTGCCTTCGAGCTTCAATTTGATCCTGACGCGCCCTTCATACTCCTCGTAGAGGTACGCCTCTCCCGTAATGCCGGGTCCGGCGATGACCGCCTTCGCATGCAAGGCCTTCTCGTGCTTGCCCGTATGATAGGACGAGCAGCCGACAAGCGGTACGAATGCCGCCACCACAATCGCAATTCCCACAAGTATCCGATTCATGCATCCTCCTTGGTTATACAACTCTCAGACGACACGACGCCTTGATTATTGAGAGCAGCGCGCGAAGTTCTTCCCACAATAGTTCCCGGCCACCAACCTTTTGAGCACCGACTCATATCATACATCCACCCGAATATCCTTGGGCATGACGGTCGCTCGACAACTATGCGGCACGCTCCGCGCACCGCTCGCTTTCGCGCCAAGGACGGGGCGTTCGTCGAGATCGGCTTCTTCCTGATACATCATCGCTGTCAGACCCTGTGACCTGCGCTCTCTTCGCGGTACACAGGTAGTGGGAAGGATATCCTGCTTCGTCTTGCCATTTCAATCCATCAGCAATCTTCGCGGCATCTGGTCGATCCGCCTCCTGAGGGCGCCAGCTTGCGGATCTTATCTTCAATTGATCACAATGTGACCAGCGGCTCACCTTGCAGGGCTTTAGCCATCGGAAGGACCTCGCCTGATGACACCAGCAGCGCTGATTGAACAGGAACTCACGGCAGCCGAGGCCGCGCGGCAGGACGGCAACGACGGGAAGGCGCGAGTCTGTGCTCGACGCGCCGTGTCTCTCGCCACTGAGGCGTGGCTGGCGCGGCTCCCTCTTCCACGATGGCGCGGGGATGCGATGGCACATCTCCGGCAGATTCAGCAAGACACGTCCTTCCCACTTTCTATCCGCCAGGCAGCCGAGCGATTGAGCACCTCGGTGACCCATCAGCACGCAGCCCCCTTCACCACAGACCCCGTCGCCGACGCGAGACTCATCATCGCCCACCTCGACAGCCACTGAACGATAGCTGCTACCAATGCTCCGTCCAAGCTCGCTCGTTTCTCTTTAAGAGGAAGCAATGATAGTGTCCTTCACTGCACGCGTCCAACGAGGCCCCCAACTTCTCTATACCTCTCTTAAAGGGAGCGGCCGAGGTTGCCCTCTACTGCGCGCATCGAACGAGCACATTCTTATCGTGCGCGTTCTGCGAGCAAGGAGGGCACCTGGCCGCTCCTTCCCCATCCTTCTCAGGCTGCGCGTTGTACAAACATAATGGTCCTTCTGAGCTTGCTGACCTTCTCTCCTGGAGGGTGGCCTGATTGGTCTCCCACTGCGCGCGTCCAACGAGGGTCTTCCGAGACCGCGCGTTGCGCGAGCACAGGAGACCAACAGGCTACCCTCTCCCTCCTTACCAGCCCAACGCCCACTGATGCCCATTCTTTTCCAGCAGCGCATCCGCTTCGCTTGGTCCCCAGCTCCCAGCCGTGTAGGAGTGAACGGATTTCTCGCCGGTCAACAGCGGATCATAGAGGCGCCAAGCCGTTTCGGTGAAATCGGCGCTGACGAAGAGAGTCTGATCGCCGATCATCACGTCGCGGAGCAGAGTCTCATAGGCTTCGGGGAGCTGGCCAAAGGCCTGTTCATAGTCGAACTGCAGCGCGCGGTCGCTCAGTTGGAACGGCCTCCCCGGACTCTTCACAGAAAAACAGAGTGAGAACCCTTCACTGGGCTGGAGCGTGATCAGCAGCTTGTTGGACGAAATGCTGCCGGGCTCGAGCGACCGAAACACCTGGGTGGGAGCCTCACGAAAGGTCACCGCAATCTGGGTCAGTTTACGCGGGAAGCGTTTGCCCGTCCTGAGATAGAAGGGCACACCCTTCCATCGCCAATTGTGAATCTCCGCTTTCAGAGCGACATACGTCTCCGTGGTCGAATCCTTCGGAACCCCATGTTCCTCGCAATAGCCATGAATCGTCTGACCGGCGATCTGCAAGGATGTGTACTGGCCAAAAACAATATCCTGAGGCGTGATCGGCGCAATGGAATGGAGCACTTTGAGTTTTTCATTCTGGATCGCACCAGCATCGAAGGACGCCGGCACTTCCATCGCAACGACCGTCATGAGTTGGGTCAGATGGTTCTGGACCATATCGCGGAGTGCCCCGGCCTG
>DASVEA010000158.1:0-2167 GCA_036380815.1 Nitrospiraceae bacterium | reverse complement strand
AACCATGCTGCTCAGCGTGGGCAACAGGTTGTATTTCGCGTTAATCAAGATGTCACCGATGCCGTCATCTCTGAACTCGGTAACCTCACCGGCACCACCATTGGCCTCTCCCAATCCTTCTATGTGCCGATGGAAAATCCGCTTATAGGGGATCGCGACTTCGACCCCGAAGCGATCGGTGACGCCGTAGTTCAAATCCAACGTGTACATCTGATTAATTGTTTTGATCTCCTGGTGATGGCCAAGAATCAGATCTCGATTGTCGAGATCGACCGCGGGAATAACGCCGTTCGTGCCACTCAGCAACGTCGCTTGAGGCGTATAGTTATAAAAGGCGTTTACGGTGAGCAGACCCGCCGGCGACACCTGCTGTTGAGACCCGATCACGACAAAACAGGTGACGGAGCCGCACGATGCCTGTGCGGTCTGGGCACCGGGCCACAAGAAGAGGACGAGTGCAAGGCTGAGAATGAACCCGAGTGTGAACCGTTTCTCTGCCATCATGATGCTGGTCCCTACTCTCTAGAAGAACCGTCACTATCCGCCTGTCCTCCAACCCAATCAGTGGATCGAATGAGAGACGGAATACGGCCCTGCTGCAAGCCGATAAGCAACAGAGACTACAGAGAGAAAGACGGAGGGGCGCGGCTAGAAGAAGTCTGGCACAGCTCAATCGAGGGCTGCGCAAAATGGGGGAGGGGGATGAGGGCAATAGGACTAAGTTCAGCCTGAAACGTGACCACCGCCGTATCGAGAACAACTCCAGCGGCACACATCCAGGAGCAGAGCACGGTCCCATGCGTGGCAGCGTTATGATTGGCATGGTGCCCTGCATGCTCGACCGACTGCGCCTGCGCCAATCCACCGACGGAAAGGACACAGAGTACCAAGAGGATCGAGACGAATTTGAGGACTGTGTGTTTCATCAGCATTCAACTGAGTGTGACTCACCCGAATCCTAATGGACGCCCGCTAGGCCTGTCAAGCCGGCTACTCGACACTTACGCCGCTGCTTGTTATAGGATTCATAGGAAAGATACTGTATACTGCGCCAAATCCTTTCGGAGAAATCGGCGTTCGTTCCGAACGACAGTATCATGGTCACGCAACTACTCAACCAGATCTTCGGCAGCAAAAACGATCGTGAAATCAAGGCACTCCGCCCGATTGTGGAGCGGATCAATAGCCTGGAATCCGGCCTGACTCCCCTCTCCGATCTCGCCCTTGCGGACAAGACCCAGGATTTCAAGAAGCGCCTTGGGGCAGGGGAGACCCTGGACGACATCCTGCCTGAGGCCTTCGCGGTCTGCCGTGAAATGTCCCGCCGCAAGCTGAACATGCGCCATTTCGATGTGCAGTTGATCGGCGGCATCATTCTCCATCGAGGCCGCATCGCTGAAATGAAGACCGGCGAAGGGAAAACCCTGGTGGCCACGCTGCCGATCTATCTGAATGCGCTCGAAGGGAAAGGCGTGAACCTCGTCACCGTGAACGACTACCTCGCCAAGCGCGATGCGCAGTGGATGAGCGTGCTCTACCACGCGCTGGGACTTTCGGTGGGCATCATTCAACACGATGCCTCCTTTTTCTTCGATCCGACCTATGATGCCTCAGACAAGCGGCTCCAGTCTCTCCGCCCATGCACGAGGCCTGAAGCCTATCGTGCCGACATCACCTACGGCACCAACAACGAGTACGGATTCGATTACCTCCGGGACAACCTGGTCGTCACCGATTTGGCCCAGTGCGTGCAGCGCGAGTTGAACTTCGCCATCGTGGACGAAGTCGACAGCATCCTCATCGACGAGGCTCGCACGCCGTTGATTATCTCCGGTCCGACGGATGAAACGACCGATCTCTACTACCGCATCAACGCGATCATCCCGCAACTGAAACCGGAGCACGACTACACGATCGAGGAAAAGACGAAGACCGCGTCGTTGACCGAGGACGGCAACGTCCGGGTCGAGAAATTGCTCGGCGTGGACAATCTCTACGACCCCGCCCATATGGAACTCGTCCACCATGTCGTCAAGGCGCTCCAGGCCTATGCCCTCTACAAACGGGATGTGGACTATGTCGTGAAAGAGGGCGAAGTCATCATCGTGGATGAATTCACCGGGCGACTCATGCCGGGACGCCGCTGGAGCGACGGCCTGCACCAGGC
>DASVEA010000157.1:0-3331 GCA_036380815.1 Nitrospiraceae bacterium | reverse complement strand
GGTCCCACGACAATGACGGTTCGGCCAGAATAATCGACCCGTTTACCGAGCAGGTTTTGGCGAAAGCGTCCCTGCTTCCCCTTCAGCATATCGCTCAACGATTTGAGCGGCCGCTTGTTGGGTCCACGAATCGCGCGACCGCGACGACCGTTATCAAAGAGCGCATCAACCGCTTCCTGCAACATCCGCATTTCGTTTCGGATAATCACGCCTGGCGCCTTCAGCTCGATCAGCCGCTTCAGGCGATTGTTCCGATTGATGACGCGGCGGTACAGATCGTTCAGGTCCGATGTCGCAAACCGTCCGCCGTCCAGCGGCACGAGTGGGCGCAATTCCGGTGGTAGCACCGGAATTACATCCATAATCATCCACTCAGGCATGTTTCCAGACTTGCGGAAGGCCTCGATGACTTTCAGTTGCTTCGCGTATTTCTTCTTCAGTGCTGCGGAGGCCGACGTCTTGGCCTTAGCCTTGATCTCATCCCATTTAGCATTGATGTCGATCTTGCGGAGCAACTCCCGAATGGCATCGGCACCGATACCGACTTTGTAGGAACCGGGGCTGTATCCCGATTGAAGCGAACGAAGCTTTTCCTCCGAGACCAGCTCCTTCTCCGTCAAATCTGTCGACCCTGGATCGACACAGACATAGCTTTCGAAGTAGAGAATACGCTCCAGTCCTTTGAGGCTCATGTCAAGCAAGGTTCCGATCCGGCTCGGCACGCCCTTGAGGAACCAAATGTGGGCGACCGGCGCCGCGAGCTCGATATGGCCCATGCGCTCTCGGCGGACTTTGGACTGAATGACCTCGACACCGCACTTGTCACAGACAATTCCGCGGTGCTTCATACGCTTGTACTTGCCGCAGTTGCACTCCCAATCCTTGATCGGACCGAAAATTTTCGCGCAAAACAGGCCGTCTTTTTCCGGTTTAAACGATCTGTAATTGATGGTTTCCGGCTTCTTCACTTCGCCGTAGGACCACGACCGAATCTTTTCGGGTGACGCGATCCGGATCCGCATCGAATCGAATGACACCGCATCGCGCGGCTTCTCAAACAATGTATAGACGCCTTCCAAGGTAGTGACCTCCTCTGATGCCGACCACTAGGGCCGGCACACAAATGGGTTAGTCTTGCGACTTGACCAGTTCGACGTCGAGTCCCAAACTCTGCAGCTCTTTGACCAAGACGTTAAACGACTCGGGCAATCCAGGCTCCAGAAACGGCTCACCCTTCACAATCGCTTCGTACATCCGCGATCGGCCCGGCACGTCGTCCGATTTCACCGTCAAGAACTCTTGCAGCGTGGAAGCAGCACCATAGGCCTGCAACGCCCACACTTCCATTTCCCCCAACCGTTGGCCGCCGAATTGGGCCTTGCCACCGAGCGGCTGCTGCGTGACGAGCGAATAGGGACCGATCGACCGTGCGTGAATCTTGTCGTCAACCAAGTGGTGCAATTTTAAGACATACATGTATCCGACCGTGACGGGGCTGCCGAACATTTCGCCGGTCCGGCCATCCATCAGCATAGTCTGCCCGCTGGTCGGCAAGTTCGCCTTCTTGAGCAGCTCCTTAATTTCTGTTTCTGACGCTCCGTCGAATACTGGGCTCGCCACCTTGATCCCCAGTGCCTTGGCCGCCCAACCCAGGTGAGTTTCCAGAATCTGGCCGACGTTCATACGGGACGGCACACCAAGCGGGTTCAGCACAATTTCCACGGGCGTCCCATCCGGCAAACACGGCATGTCTTCCTCAGGTAAGACTCGAGAGACCACGCCTTTGTTTCCATGCCGCCCGGCCATCTTGTCGCCGACCTGAATCTTGCGCTTCATCGAGACATAGACCTTGACGAGCTTGATCACACCAGGCGGGAGCTCATCGCCCCGTTTCAGACGCCCGACCTTCTCGTCGTATAGCGTCTGAAGGATTTCGATCTGCTCCTTCGCCCGCCGCTCGACATCTTCCAGCTCTTTCTGCTCGTCAGGATCGCTCAGAATGATGTAGCGAACAGTCTCATCCGGCAACCGCTTGAGAATCTCTGCGGTCAGCTTGCCCTTCTTCTTCAAAATGACATCGCCGCTCTCAGGATCCATCAAATCACGTCCGACCACCTTCCCCAGCAGCAGTTTTCTGATCTTCTTTGTTTTCTCTTCGTCAATGATACGAAGCTCCTCGTGGTGATCACGCTGGAGCTTCATTGCATCTTCGCTTTCGATACTCTTGGATCGTTCGTCCTTATCGAGTCCCTTGCGCGAAAAGATTTTCACATCAACGACAATACCCTCGACACCCGGCGGCACCGTTAACGATGTATCCTTCACATCGCCCGCTTTTTCACCGAAGATGGCACGCAGCAGTTTTTCTTCCGGCGTGAGCTGTGTTTCGCCTTTCGGCGTCACCTTCCCGACCAGAATATTTCCAGGCTTCACCTCGGCCCCGATACGGATAATCCCGCTTTCGTCGAGATCGCGAAGCGCTTCTTCTCCGACGTTCGGGATGTCGCGAGTAATGTCCTCTTTCCCCAACTTGGTATCGCGGGCCTCCACCTCGAACTCCTCAATGTGAATCGAGGTGAACGCATCCTCACGAACCAGTTTTTCACTCAATAGAATGGCGTCTTCAAAGTTGTATCCACCCCAGGGCATGAAGGCGACAAGAATGTTCTTACCTAATGCCAGTTCGCCATGATCAATGGCGGGACCATCAGCCAAGACCTGTCCCACTTTCACTGGCTGCCCAAGCCGCACTACTGGCGTCTGCGTGATGGTCGTACTCTGATTCGATCGCTGGAACTTGATCAGATCATACACATCCAGGCCGGCATCATTTCGTTTCCGGCCTTCTTTCGAACCGGCACGCACGACGATCCTCGTGGCATCCACGCTTTCCACGACGCCGGCACGCCGGGCCTGCACGACATAGCCCGAGTCACGCGCGACCACGCTTTCCATTCCCGTGCCGACTAACGGAGCCTCCGACTTGAGCAGCGGCACCGCCTGACGCTGCATGTTCGATCCCATCAAGGCACGGTTGGCGTCGTCATGCTCCAAGAACGGCACCAAGGCGGTGGCCACACTCACCACCTGCTTCGGCGACACGTCCATGTATTCGATTTTGTCTGAGGTGGCTGTTACGAAATCTCCGGCAGCTCGCGCCGAGATGGTTTCGGATACCAGCCGACCAGAAGCATCCACTTTCGCGTTCGCCTGCGCGATGATGTACTTGTCCCCTTCGATCGCGGAAAGAAACTCGATCTCGTCGGTGACTCGCCCCTTCGCCACCTTGCGATAGGGCGCTTCGATAAACCCGAACTTATTGATGCGCGCA
>DASVEA010000156.1:0-2120 GCA_036380815.1 Nitrospiraceae bacterium | reverse complement strand
GCGTCAGACGTGAGGGGATTGACGAACGATTGCAACAGATCGCTCACGCCTTACGCCTCGCGTTTCACGCCTAAAAAGGAATATTGTGGAATCTTTCACGACACTCTCCGGATTGGTCGCGCCACTGGACCGCGTCAATGTCGATACCGATCAAATCATCCCGAAGCAATTTCTCAAGACGATCAAGCGGACCGGGCTCCGTGAAGGGTTGTTCTACGATTGGCGTAAGCAGAAAGACGGTTCACAGGACCCGGAATTCTTTTTGAATCAACCGCGCTACCAGGGCGCGACGATTCTCCTGACACGCGATAACTTCGGTTGCGGATCATCGCGTGAACATGCCCCCTGGGCGCTCCTCGACCAAGGCTTCCGTTGTATCATCGCGTCGAGCTTTGCCGATATCTTCTACAACAACTGCTTCCAAAATGGCATGCTCCCCGTGGTGTTGAAGGCCGACGAGGTCCTGACGATAATGAAAGACGTCCTCGCGACACCCGGGTACCAACTAACGGTGAACCTCGAAAACCAGACGGTGACCACCCCGGATAATACCCATTGTCGCTTCGAGATCGACCCCTTCAGAAAAGACTGCTTATATCGGGGGCTCGACGCCATCGGATTGACCTTGCAACATGAGGCAGCCATCGCTGCCTACGAAACTCGACGGAAGACTGAGGCTCCCTGGTTATTCACGGATCTTCGGTCAAGAACCGAGGAGATTTCCGCATGAAGCGGCTATTGAGCGCGACCGTGATACTCACGTTGCTTCTGGGAGCGGCCTATCTGCTCGTCGCCTTCAACTACAGCTATTCCGACGGCAGTCGAGCCGGCTACATTCAGAAATTTTCCAGGAAGGGGTGGGTCTGCAAGACGCATGAAGGGGAAATGGCCATGACCACAGTACCGGGCGTAGCTCCTGTATTGTGGGGCTTTTCAGTCTCGGATGAGAAAGTGGCGTCACAACTCTCGCAGGCCATGGGAAAACGATTGGTCCTGCACTACAGAGAGTATCGCTATCTCCCCACGAATTGCTTCGGAGAGACCACCTACTTCGTCGATCGCGTCGAGATCAGTGAATAGACTCCCACCTTCTGGCGGCCCACGCCTCTCACCTGAACTTGAGCGATTGCAGCAAAACCGTCCATGAATAATGCGGGCTCGGCCGTCCAGCATGGACCGTTCCGGCCGATGCCTAGGCTGCCGGCCCGCCGCAAGCGATCATTTCGTTCCAATCACCGAAGTCTCACGGCTGATCCGCGGTCATGCCATCACGGACACACCAGACTTGGACGCTGTGGGCCCAATTGATGAAGGTCGCGCCACCTCCTAAGCCGAAATGCACGCCCCACGCGCCTTTGGGATCCTCGCCAGGCCTCGTCGACGACCAATAGACAGCCGACCGGATAGCCAGAAACGGATGGCCCGGCGGAAGAGCCAGGCCTGGAGGGGCTACTGAGGAATCCACGAGACCGGACAATTCTTCGAGGGATGGCAACCGCCATCCTTTCTGGCCTCCAACATGTTTCTCGATGCAGATGCGGTGGCCCTCGGTCCATCTGGCGCTCGTCGTCTGCGGGGACCGCTCCCAGACCAGACCGGATGATTTATCTAGCACCGCGTCGTTTGTGAATGTCGGCAAGATGACAAACCGCTGTGCCGCCGGCAGGTCTTTGTTCCGGTTCTGGGTAGTTCCTGGCAGCTCGGACGGTACCCCTTGCGCGCCCGCCGGCGTGTCTGCCCTGCCATAGCCTGCCTCGAGCAACCCACCGAGCACTAGCACGCCCATCGTGACGGTGACAAACCGTCGTCTCCTCATCACTTCCTCCCTTGATGCTTTGATGCGGCGCCAGTTGTCTGAGACTGGCCCTACCACACTCGCGTGTGATTCAATGCGCCGCCCCCTTAGTAGATTTGTTGCGTGAGAGGAGAGAGAAGGGTGTTGAGCAGACCCATGGCGGTTTAACTCACCAGGTTATTAAATCCACTTCTTTCGTATGAAAAATCCCAGCATGGCGATCGCGATCGCCACCATCAGCCCGAGCACCAGCGGGTAGCCCCATTCCCACTTAAGCTCCGGCATGTGCTCGAAATTCATCCCGTAGATACCGACGATGAAGGTC
>DASVEA010000155.1:0-3749 GCA_036380815.1 Nitrospiraceae bacterium | reverse complement strand
GATTTTCCCCGACAGCGTAGGCATCCCTTCTTGCACATCAAGAATGCATGATGGACCGACGGGGGATTATCGTGATTGCGCAGCTTCTATGCAGTCTGCTAAGGTAACGGGATTCAGAAATCCTTCGCAATTATCTTCGATCGAATACTTCGTATGGTCTGGGACCCCAAAGATCCTTGGAGTAAGAAGAGTGACCCGCTTGAGGATGCCCTCAAGCAGGCCCAATCGCAATTCAAGAATCTGATGCCCTCATTCAAGAATCTGATGCCCTCAAGCGGTTTCAGAAACATCGCCTTGGCAGGGCTGCTCATTTTTTTTGCCTGGCAGAGCGCCTTTATCGTCGGCCCGGATGAGGAGGGCGTCGTTAAGCGATTCGGCGCCCCTGTCCGAACCGTGGGACCAGGCCCCCACGTGAAAATCCCCTTTGTTGAAACCGTCCTGCAGCCGAAAGTCCAGAAACTCCACCGTATCGAGGTAGGCTTCCGGACAGATCGGCAAGGCCGCCAGCAAATGCTGGCGCAAGAAGCCCTGATGCTCACCGGTGACATGAACATCCTGGCCATCGAATTCATCGTGCAATACAAGATTAAAGAGTCTGCGAACTACCTCTTTAACGTCGCACAAATCGATGAGACGATCGGAAAAGCTGCCGAGGCCTCCATGCGGGAAGTGGTCGGTAAGGGCAAGATCGACGAAGCGTTGACGACCGGCAAAGCCCAGATCCAGCAGGATACCCAGATACTCCTGCAAGCCCTTCTCGACCAGTATCAGGGCGGCGTCCAGGTTGCAGCCATTCAGCTCCAGGACGTCAGTCCTCCCGAGGCCGTGGCGGCTGCCTTCAAGGACGTGACGAACGCGAAGGAAGATCGAGAGAAACTGATCAACCAGTCTCAGAGCTATCGCAACGACATTCTCCCCAAAGCCCAAGGCGAAGCCGCTCAGGTGGTGAACCAGGCGAAGGGAAACGCCCAGGCGCGGGTGGATCGCGCCCACGGTGAGGCCAACCGTTTCTCGGTAACCCTGAAAGAATACAATCAGGCCAAAGACATCATCAGCAAGCGGATTTATATCGAAACAATGGAAGAAATTCTCCCGAACGTTGAGAAAATCATCATCGATGGCAAGGCAGCCGATCGTATGCTTCCGTACCTTCCGCTCGAGCGCCTCAAACCCAGGACCGGCACCGCCGCTGAGGACCAGAAACCATGACCAAGCAAGGGTTCATCATTGCACTAGTGGTGGTCGTCATCGGGTTGTTTCTCCTGGGGGCCTCACCGCTTTTCGTCGTAGACATCATCCAGAATGCGATCGTGGTCCAACTTGGAAAGCCGGTTCGAAATATCACGGAGCCGGGGCTCTATGTGAAAATGCCGTTCATTCAAGAAGTCACCTACTTCGATAAACGCCTGCTGGACTACGACTCAGACGCGCAAGATGTGATCACACAGGACAAGAAGACCCTCCTTCTTGACAATTACGCCAAATGGCGGATTGTCGACCCCCTAAAAGTTTACCAGAACTTTCAAACCCAGCGGGGAGCACTGCAACGGCTCAACGACATTATTTATTCTGAACTCCGGGTCGAACTTGGGCGCCATGACCTTCTGGAAATCGTCTCGGAACACCGCGCCGATCTCATGAAAATCGTGACCCAGCGGTCGCATGAGAAAGCGTCCGCGTATGGGATCGAGATTCAGGACGTGAGGATCAAACGCGCCGACCTCCCTGAGCAGAACGAGAAGGCCGTGTTCGCCCGGATGCAAGCTGAGCGGGAACGGCAGGCGAAGCAATATCGTGCGGAAGGCGCTGAGGAAGCACAGAAAATCCGTTCAGAGGCGGAAAAGGATCGCGAGATTATTCTGGCTCAGGCGTACAAGGAATCGGAAGAACTTCGGGGCGCAGGGGATGCGAAGGCCTTTAAGGTCTATGCTGACGCCTACCGGCAGGATCCTCATTTTTTTGAATTTACTCGCTCGATGGAAGCCTACAAGAAAACTTTCAAAGACAAATCCACCCTGGTGATGAGTCCAGACTCAGAATTCTTCCGCTATCTTAAACAGCGCTAACCTTCAGGACAGTCCCACAATCTCGCCCGTGCCTGGATCGATTCCAATACGTTCCCCTGCTGGCCGCTTAGGCAACCCCGGCATGAGTTGAATGCCTGAACAGACCGCTGTGAGAAACCCAGCCCCTGTGAGCATTCGCACTTCCTTGATCGGCAGCGTAAAACCGGATGGACGCCCTTTCAACGCCGGATCGTGCGAGAGTGATAACGGGGTCTTGGCCATGCAGATGGGCAGCCGATCAAGTCCGAGCTGCTGCGCTACCTCGATGCCTCGTTCGGCTTCTGCGTCAAACGACACGGCCGAGGCCCCATACATTTGCGTGGCAATGGTCTGGATTTTCTTCTTGATCGGCCAAGCGACGTCATATAGATGCCTGAACACCGATGTTTCTTCTGTGGCTCTGACTACCGCCTTCGCTAACTCTTCAGCCCCTTTACCGCCATCGGCCCAATGGGTTGAGACCGCGGCATCCACCGCACCAATTTCTCGGGACCGCTCTCGAACCCATTCCAGCTCAGCCACCGGATCATCGATGAACGCATTGACCGCCACCACCACGGGTACCCCATGGGCTTTCACATTCGCCATGTGCTGCTCCAAGTTTGCAAAGCCTTTTACCAATGCCTCCTGATTAGGCCCGGTAAGCCCTGCCGGAAGCGGGACTCCGGGCTTGACCGCTCCCCCGCCACCATGAAGCTTGAGTGCGCGAAGCGTCGCTACCACCACGGCTGCCGCTGGCTTGAATCCTGAGAGACGGCACTTGATGTTAAAAAATTTCTCTGCCCCGAGATCACTCCCGAATCCCGCCTCAGTGACAACATAGTCTGCACAACGCAATGCGATGGCATCGGAAAGAATCGAACAATTCCCGTGGGCGATATTACCGAACGGACCCGTATGCACGAACGCCGCGGTTCCCTCCAACGTCTGAACCAAGTTCGGCAACAACGCTTCTCTAAGCAAGACTGCCATGGACCCGGCACATCCAAGCTCTTCTGCCCGCACTGGCTTACCACCCGTCGTAAACCCAATGATGATCTGCCCAAGCCTGTGTCGCAGATCGGCTTGACTCGATGCCAAAGCGAGCATCGCCATGACTTCGGAAGCCTCCGTGATCACAAACTGGCCCTTGCGACCAGCAGTCCCCTCGCCCAGCGAGATCTGCCGTAACGCCCGATCGCTGACTCCCAATGTCCGCGGCCAGGTGATCCGATTCGGATCCACCTGAAGCGCATTCCCATGAAACAGGTGATTATCAACAAATGCTGACAAGAGATTGTGACTGGCGGATACAGCGTGGGCGTCGCCGGTCAAGTGGAGGTTGATTTCTTCCATCGGAAGGATTTGCGCCCTTCCTCCTCCTGTTCCTCCCCCTTTGATCCCAAACACCGGTCCCAACGAAGGCTGCCGAAGCGTGACGGCCGTTCGATGGCCGAGGCGGGAGAGGCCCATGGCAAGCCCGATGGAAGTTGTTGTCTTGCCTTCCCCGAGCGGTGTCGGATTGATGGCGGTCACGAGTACATACCTGCCGAGTGGTGCAGCATGAAGCCGCTGAAGTACGTCAAGCGAAACCTTCGCCTTCAGCCTTCCGTACGGAAGTATCTCGCTGGCCTGGATGCCAAGCTGATCAGCGACATCCTGAATTGGATATGCCTTCACTGCTCGGTTGATCTCAATATCTGT
>DASVEA010000154.1:0-2848 GCA_036380815.1 Nitrospiraceae bacterium | reverse complement strand
ATCAGCCGGATGGCTTGACGGACAGACGCCGGGTTCATGTTGTCCAGCAGAATGATGTCGGCTCGTCCTGCGACGGCCTGCCGCACATCCGCCAACGATTCCGTTTCCACGATGATATTCATGCGGCGAGAGGCGTAAGCTTTCGCCTTGCGGCAGGCAGTTCGGACGGGCATTGTCGTTCGGTTTAGGAGGGCCAGATGATTGTCTTTGATGAGGACGGCGTCGCTCAACGACTGGCGGTGATTCGTGCCCCCGCCGAGGCGGACCGCCCATTTCTGAAGCGCACGGAAGCCCGGGATCGTCTTTCTTGTGTGGAGGATGGTCACGGGGTATCCACGAGCCGCGTCACAGAACCGACGCGTCAAGGTGGCGATACCGGAGAGGTGTTGGAGAAAGTTCAGGGCGACTCGCTCAGCCTTCAGGATGGATCGCCCATCGCCTTCGATCTGGAGGAGACAGTCTCCATCCTTTGCACGTGCCCCATCCTGGCGGTGGATGGACAAGACGAGGGACGCATCCACGGTCCGAAAGGTTTGCACGGCGGCGGCAAGACCGGCGACCACCAGCGATTGTTGGGCGACGATGCGCGCAAGCGCTGGTGTGGGAGAGGGAAAGAGTGCGGCTGTCGTGACGTCGCCAAGGGGGAGATCTTCTTGGAGTGCACGTCGAATGGCGCGCCGTATGTCGGTAACCGGGGGTCTGATCATCGGTTACGTTCCCAGCATGGCGCGCAACTGTTGCTCACTGCTGATGAGTATGGCGTGATCTCGGCGCAGGCTTATACGGCGATCCTGGTGATCGGTAATGACCTCAGGCGGGGCCTTGGCGGTAAACTCCTGATTGCGCAGTTTTCCCTCCAGCCGCTCGATCTCCTTGGTCTGCTCGGATTGCTGCTTGATGATACGATCCAGCGCTTTGTTGAGATCGACGTCGCCTGCCACCGCAATGCCGACGGATAAGCCCTCCGTAACCAACCGGAGGAGGTTAGTGGTGGGCCAGTGAGTCGTCGGGGCTAGATCGACAGTGCCACGGCCGAGATGGGCGAGGTAGCTTCGGAGTTGGTCCAGGTGGTCCTGTCGTTGGGGCTCGTTGTGCGCGACGTAGAACGTGATCGGTTGCCCCGGCGGATAGTTCAAGAGCATGCGGGATGCGCGCACCAGGCCGATGGTCTGTTCGAGCAGCGCAAATCGTTGGTCCATTTCGGGCGCGGTCCATGTAAACTCCGGTATTGGATAGCGCTGAACCACGATGCTCGCTCCCTGGTGCGGGATCGTCTGCCAGATCTCTTCGGTGAGAAACGGCATGAAAGGATGCAGGAGGCGCATCGTGGTCTCTAGCGTCTCGATGAGGGTTTGCCTGGTCTCTGGTCCTTCCGGGCTCGCAGAGTATTGAAGTGTGGGCTTGATCAGTTCGAGGTACCAATCACAGTACTCGTGCCAGATGAATTGGTACAGCGCATTCGCCGCGCGATCGAACCGATAAGCCTCCAGCTCTGATGTGACCACATGGATCGTCTGGTTGAGGCGACTCAAAATCCAGCGGTTGGGGAAGGTGCGTTCGGATGGCGCGGTGGCCGTTCGTGGTCCATCGAGATTCATGAGGCTGAAACGAGCCGCGTTCCAGATCTTGTTCGCAAAATTTCGGTAGCCTTCAATCCGTTCCTCCGCGAGTTTGATGTCGCGCCCCGGTGAGGCCATCGAGGCGAGGGTGAATCGGAGCGCGTCGGTGCCGAATTGCTCCATCACATGTAGCGGATCGATGACGTTGCCTTTCGACTTGCTCATTTTCTGACCTTCGGCATCCCGCACGAGGGCATGGATGTAGACATCCCGGAATGGCACGTCCCCCATGAACTTGAGCCCTAGCATGATCATCCTGGCCACCCAGAAGAAGAGAATGTCGAGGCCTGTCACGAGCACTGACGTTGGGTAGTATGTCTTCAACTCGGGGGTCTCTTCAGGCCATCCCAACGTGGAGAAAGGCCAGAGCCCTGAGGAGAACCAGGTGTCGAGCACATCGGGGTCTCGGACGAGATCTGTGCTCGCGCATTTAGCGCACTTCTCCGGTTTTTCTCTGCAGACAATGGGGATGGCGTTAGGTGATATATAAAGATGTTCATGTTGCCGGCCGGACGACCCCTTTACTGTATATATTTCAGTATTGCAGGGTCGGCAGTACCAAGCTGGTATCTGATGACCCCACCAAATTTGGCGTGAGATACACCAGTCCTTAATGTCATGCATCCAGCCGAGATAATTATTCGTCCACCCTTCTGGGGTAATACGAATACGACCATCTTTCACCGCCTTGATGGCGGGTTCAGCAAGCGGCTTGATCTTGACGAACCATTGAGGAGACAGATAAGGCTCGACGACGGTCTTGCAGCGATAACACTTCCCAATCGCCATCTTGTGGTCTTCAATTTTGACGAGAAATCCCCTGTCACGTAGAAGCAGTTCTATTTTGGGACGCGCTTTGGTCACAGGTAACTGAACAACATCCCTGATCACAGATTCCTCAACAGCCGCAGCGTTCATTCCCTTAAGACCAAGAAGTGCCTCATAGTCGAGAATAGAGAGTCGAGGCAGGTTGTGGCGTTCACCGGCTTCAAAGTCGTTGAAGTCGTGGGCGGGGGTAATTTTCACGGCGCCGGTGCCGAACGCGAGGTCCACCAAAATCGAATCACCCACGATCGGAATTTCACGCGTGGTCAGCGGCAAGCGGACCTTTCTGCCGATGAGATGGCGATAACGCGGGTCGTCGGGATGGACTGCCACTGCCGTGTCGCCTAGCATCGTTTCTGGTCGTGTTGTCGCCACGATAAGTGCAATGTGGGGATCGCCCACAA
>DASVEA010000153.1:0-4392 GCA_036380815.1 Nitrospiraceae bacterium | reverse complement strand
TCGTCAGCGCCAACACCGCCGCCAGCAGCAGGATAATCGTCTCAAGCTGATGGAGGCTTTCCATCCCTCATCCTTTCTAGAGACACGCTGGTGAGAGTGAATGGGAGACAGGCTACTGGGTGAGGGAAACGGAGTCAACTGGAGCAAGAAGGAACTGACTGAATGCGACCTTCACAGGCCACGCATGCCGCCGAGATCCGCGAAATGGCTCCCGACACTGGTTCATCCGCGAATGACAATTCGCTATGGAAGAGATTTCAGACGGTCCGTCAGTCGAAGATTCTCAGAATAGTCGACCGGGCAATCGATGACCGCCGGCACCTTGCCGTTCAGCGCGTCGACGAGGATAGGCCGGAGTTCCGACGGCTCCGTCACTCGATAGCCGGCGGCTCCAAAACTGCTCGCATAGCGCACAAGATCGGGATTGCCAAAATCCACCGAAGAGGTCCGGCCGAAACGCACCTGTTGTTTCCAGCGGATCACTCCATACCCATCGTCCCGCCAGACCAGGATGACCAGCGGTAATCCCAAACGAACCGCCGTCTCAAGCTCCTGGGAGTTCATGAGAAAGCCGCCGTCACCGGTGACCGCAATCACGCGCCGTTCAGGGTACAGCAACTTCGCGGCAATGGCGCCTGGCACGGCGATCCCCATCGCAGCGAAGCCATTCGAAATAATGCAGGAGTTGGGCACTTCGCACGGAAACATCCGGGCCATCCAGAGCTTATGGGCGCCGACGTCACAGAGCACAAGATCGTCAGGATTGAGCACCGCGCGCAGATCCCGGATCACGTGCTGCGGCCGCAGAGGCCAGGTAGGCGCGCCGGCTAGTTCGGCTTCGAACCCCTCGAAGACGGTCTTACGGGCCCTTCGGGCCCATGGCGAATTGAACGGCGCGAGTCCCTCGGCAATGTCTTCCAACGAGAGGCGGATATCTCCCAAGACACCCACCTCGACAATATAGTGCTCGTCGACTTCTGCCGGCGACACATCGACGTGCACGATGCGCTTGTCGCGGCGTGCATTCCAGAAGCAGGGTGCGTATTCCACGAAATCATAACCGATCGCGATGACTGCATCGGCCTGTTCCATGACGACTGCCGCATAATCACGAGCCTGAAGGCCGATCGTATAGAGGGACAGCGGATCGCTGTCCGGAAGGACCCCCTTGGCCATGAACGTATGCAGGACGGGAATCTCCAACTGCCGCGCAAACGTTCTGACCGCTTCATGCGCATGACCTCGAATCACGCCGTTCCCGGCCAGAATCACAGGATGCTGCGCCTCGGCGATCGCCTGGATTGCCCGCGCCACTTGACCCTGCGACGGCTCAGGCGTCACCGGCGCCTGAACGAAGAGCGGCTCCATCTTTCGTTCATTGCCGATCTGTTCCTCCGCGACATCTTCCGGCAGTTCAACATGGGTCGCGCCCGGTTTCTCCGTCTGGGCGATCTTGAACGCTTTCCGGATTGCCTCGGGAACGACCTCCGCCTTCGGGATGGAGGTATTCCACTTGGTCACGGGCTTGAACATCGAAATGACGTCGATGTACTGGTGCGATTCCTTGTGTCGGCGATTCATCGAGACTTGCCCGGTAATGGCGACCAACGGGGCACGATCCAGATACGCATCCACGACGCCGGTCAAGAGATTGGTTGCGCCGGGTCCTAGCGTGGACAGGCAGACTCCCGCCTTCCCGCTGAGTCGTCCATAGACATCGGCCATGAACGCCGCTCCCTGTTCGTGCCGCGTCTCGATAAATCGAATACGAGAATCCAGCAGAGCATCCATCAGCTCAAGAGTTTCCTCGCCCGGCAGACCAAATACCAGTTGGACGCCTTCATTCTCCAGACAACAAATCAGCAGCTCTGCCGCGTTCATTTCAGGCATCTCCTCAGCCCGACAGAGCGAATCTGCTCATGCCGGATATGACTACCGCTTCGTAGAGCCAGGATTCCCTCGTTACACATACTCCGTTGCATCGCTCTGGTGCCACCTGTTGAACTCGAAAACGTGCCACTCACAGTCTTTCGAATATCGAAGGTAGACCATGGAGACTACTCAAGAAGTAAAACAATGACGCACGCGGACGAGCTTCGCATCGTTGGATTACAAGACTTGAGGACCTACTTTGTAATCTATCAAGCTTCATCTCCTCGGAAGATATAACCAGCTCTCTCCAGTGCCCGCTGTACAGCAGGCATCACGGCGGGGCTATCGGAGCACGGCAACACAGCCAGCTCCGGTGCAGCCTGAAGTTTGGCCAGAAGCTGTGCCGATTCCGAGTCGGCCAGTTCGTCGCAGGTTTCATACAAGCCTCCCGAGCCTTCTTCTATTGTATTGTGTACCTTAAGAACGGCACGGATCGTCGCAATGATGGCAGCCGTGGGAGGCGGCATGAGCAACGAAGCGATAGCCCCATGATCGAGCCGGAGCTTGGACGCGATAGGAAGTGGCTCCCCACCTCGCAGTCGCTGGGCGGCAGGCAGGAGAATCTTTTCTTCCATGCCGATGTGGCGGAGAAGCCCGGCTCGAAATTGATCATACGCTCCCAGATCAACATGGCCGGCATCAGCCACCGCCAATTGAAGCAGCTGTTCAAGCCGCCGGTGGTCTTCTATTAGAAAGTCTGTGACAGGTCCTGCTTGTTCGTTCTCTCGCGGTGTCATCCGTTGCCTCCGATTATGTCCTCCTCTGAGGGGAACAGAGGTCGAGGGAGAAGTTCGACACGATTGGCATTTCCGCGCGCGGGCGAGGCCCGGCCGCGACGAGGGCCCGAACACCACCTTCAAAAACCAACACATGGTCTCGATTATATGAGTCGTAGGAAAAGCTTTCTGTGTCTCTCTTCCATTCCAGTGTGATTTTATGCTCAGACATGGGCCAACCCCTTTCTGATACGTGAGTTGATGATTGCATAAAGAATTCAAGCCGGATGCACGTGCGCCGGATCAAAGGCAGGCTACTTTGGAGAAAGGATCATGTCAACAGAGGGAAGACGAAATACTAGTATTTCAAGACGTCTCGCGCGGACGAGGCGAAAATGGCTCCTGGTACATTTTCTGCCCTTAAAACCTGGGTTGACTTCAGCACCAGAAGTGTTACCAGTAACCATAAACACTGAGAGGAGGCCAGCGGAAGCTGGAGAAAGAGGCCAATATAGTATGTGACGAAACACTGCATGGGGAAACGACGAGAGGGGTGGAGGGTTTGCGCGAGGCCGGGCCCAACGCCGCCGGAGCGGCTGAAAGGAGCCCTATGTGGATGTTAATTATTATTCTACTAAATATAGTGCCGGGACTCGATAAAATCACAGTGCTGAATACGTTTACCACGTCTGAGGAATGCCAGACTGAACGAAATCGCATAGGCTTTGAGATGGCAGCAGCCTATCCCCATGAGCGGGATTTCGTTATTGCCTGTCAATTGAATCCAAAGCACAGCTCATAAGAGCGGCTGAATGGAGTAAGGTAGAGTCAGCGTCGTCGAAAGCTGAGGATGAGGGTTTACCTACATGCTCCCTCATGAAGCCGAGCACGCTGCAACTCAATTGCTCAAGGGCAGGAACCCTCGCTGTGCCGCTACAGCAGAAAAGAGAAAACCCACGGCAATGGTAGTCTCACATGATCGAGAATGCCGATCACGCCGCTTTACGGATCGGAGGCTCCTTCGGCGTCTTACTCATGCGAATTATTGCAGCATCGTCACGCACTTCTCCCCAGATTCGAGTCATCAGCGCACTCACAAGCGCACTGAAGCCCGTGAGAAGAAAGAGCATAACCAGCACGACCCCGAGGCTTGAGATCCAACTGTTGAAATCCCATGCGGAGAACATGACCACACCTCCTTTAAGTTTAGGAAGGTGATGTGCCGACTGATAGGTCTTTGCGCCTTAAACATGGGAGCCTTTCTGCCTTCATTCTACACCCCAGTTGTGAGTGAAACCAGGGTCACGCGTAGGTGAGGTCAGGACGTCTGACATGCGCCCCGATTGCCACAACATCATGCCTCCCTGTACAGACTTGTGATCAGTACCGTATGGTTAATATCATAACGTTCCTTTTCGGAGACGCCGATGGCTCTGCAACGTTGTTATAACGCCAGCGAGGATATGTTTCCCTTACCGCGACACATGAAGGAATGCTATGGCCCGTTTGGGTTTCCTGCGCCTGCCGACGCCCGGCGCCCGTATATAAGCTCCAACTTTGTGATGGGGCTCGACGGCAGGGCCTCGTTTAGAGAGTTGGAGGGCTGTACTGATGGCAGACCAGTTTCAAGGAGCAGAGAAGATCGCTGGCTGATGGATTTTCTGCGAGCACACCATGATGCGCAGTTGATCGGTGCAAGCACGCTCCGTGAGGAAACAAACCCTGAGGGGCGGGGCTGGGACTA
>DASVEA010000152.1:0-2823 GCA_036380815.1 Nitrospiraceae bacterium | reverse complement strand
GACCGTCTTGCCCAGGATCTGCTGCGCCAACGAAGAGACGAGTTCTTCCGTGAGGATAATCAAGTCTTGGTAGTCGGCATAGGCAACGTAGAACTCCAGCATCGTGAATTCCGGGTTGTGAATCGTCGAGATGCCTTCGTTGCGGAAGTTCCGATTGATTTCGAACACGCGGGGGAAGCCGCCCACGATCAACCGCTTCAAATAGAGTTCCGGCGCGATGCGGAGATAGAGATCGACGCCGAGCGCATTATGGTGCGTGACAAAGGGTTTCGCCGCCGCGCCTCCCGGAATCGGATGCATCATCGGCGTTTCGACTTCAAGGAAGCCTCGTTCGATCAAGAAGGCACGAATGCCGGCGATGATTCTGCTGCGCGTGGCAAAGATGCCATGGACCTCAGGATTGGCGATCAAGTCGACATAGCGCTGTCGATAGCGGGTTTCCACATCCGTCAACCCGTGCCACTTTTCCGGAAGCGGTCGGAGGGCTTTGCTCAAGAAGGTCAGCTGTGTGACCTCGACGGTGAATTCATTTGTCTTTGTGCGAAAGAGGGTACCGGTCACACCGACCCAATCACCCACGTCGAGCAGGTTGGCGACGCGATAGCCCTGCTCTGAGAGATGATCTTTCTTGAGATAGATCTGAAGCCGGTCGGAACCGTCTTGCAGCACGGCAAAGCCCGCCTTGCCGAAGCGCCGCAGGGCGACGATACGTCCGGCGAAGGTGCAGGAGATCTTCTCTTCGTCCAGTACCTCTTTGGTTTTCTCGGCATGGAGCTTGATCAGTTGGCCCGCTCGATCCTTCACTTCGAATCGCGAGCCGTAAGGTGCCACGCCCGCTTCACGCAGGAAGTCGAGCTTCTTGATACGCTGCTGCTGTTCGTTCAGTTCGTCCATTAATGTGCGCCTCTGCCGATCTTCTTTCCTCGGTCAGCTATCGAACTCGTCCGTTCCCGACTGTTGATAGCTGAGGGCGGTTATCCCAAGCTGCTTCATTTTCAGATAGGCCTCGATGAACCCGTCCAGATCACCGTCCATGACGGCGGCTACCTGGCCCACTTCGTAGCCGGTCCGGTGATCTTTGACCATTTGATAGGGCTGGAATACATACGATCGAATTTGGCTGCCCCAGGCAATATCCTTCTTCTCCCCGACGATCGCATTGAACTCCGCCTCTTTCTTTTTCAGTTCCAGTTCATAGAGGCGCGATTTCAAGATCTTCATCGCACCGTTGCGATTCTGGAGCTGCGACCGTTCGTTCTGACATTGCACCACGATCCCGGTCGGCAGGTGCGTTATGCGGATGGCCGTCTCGACCTTATTCACATTCTGGCCGCCGGCTCCGCCGGCTCGAAAGGTATCGATTCTGAGCTCTTTGTCCTCGATCACAAGGTCGATATCGTCATCCACCTCAGGATAGACGAATACCGAGGCAAAGGAGGTATGGCGCCGTTTGTTCGAATCGAACGGTGAAATGCGTACCAGCCGGTGCACGCCCGCCTCGGCCTTGAGATACCCGTAAGCATAGGGCCCGGTCACGGAGAGGGTTACGCTTTTCACTCCCGCTTCTTCTCCAGGGAGCAGATCCAGCGTTTTAACCGTAAATTTCTTGCTCTCGGCCCAGCGGACGTACATGCGAAGCAACATCTGCGCCCAGTCCTGCGATTCCGTTCCGCCGGCGCCAGGATGGATCGCCACAATCGCATTGTTAGGGTCCAGTTCGCCCGAGAGCAGAAGTTCCAGCCGCAGGGCGGCGAGCTTCGGCTCAAATTGATCCAGTTCGAACGTCAACTCCTTCGAGAGCCCGGCGTCGTCGCTTTCTTCTGCTAACTCGAGTAACGCGCGCAGATCGTTCATCTTCCCGTCGATATCCCGCCACTGCTGGAGGTCGCGCTCAATCGTGGATTTCTTCCTGCTGATCTTGGCGGCCTTCTGAGCGTGGTTCCAAAAATCAGGCTGCGCCGTCTGCTGTTCCAGATGTGCCAGCTCGGACGTCATGCGAGCGAAGTCAAAGATGCCCCCGTAATTCCGATAGCAATTGCTCGATGGCCCGCACACGATCCTTTACTTCATCGAACATGGAGCGATCCTTTCTGGTTATACCGGCACTGCGTCGGGTTCAGAACCCTTGGTGCGGAAAGAACCGAACAGGAACAAAAGCGCGCAGATTATAACACAGCCATAGGCAAACACATCGCCATGCCGGCTGTAAAACGTATGTGGGCGCCAGACTTGCATCGTGGCCTTAACGGCCTGCTCCGTGAAGATCGGCGTTGCCTCAACGATGCGTCCGAACGGATCGATGAACCCGGAAATGCCAGTGTTGGCTGAGCGAGCAAAGGCCAAATGATTCTCGACCGCACGAAACACCACCATCGAAAAATGTTGTGAGGCCGCCGACGAGGTGCCAAACCAGGCATCGTTCGTCACGGTTACCAAGAACTCCGCCCCATTCGCTGCCAATTGCCGAACTAGGTTCGGAAAGATCACCTCATAGCAGATCACCACTCCGAAATTTATCGGTCGCGGCGTCGTGCCCGCTACGCCTGCAGCTGCAGATCGGGGTTTCGGCGTCAACGTCAAGACCGTCGGACCAGTTCCTGCTTCGAAATCGCCGATCCCTTCCACCAATTTGTCGAGGAAAAACAGGAACGAAGACTTGAACGGAATATATTCTCCGAAGGGGACCAGATGCTGTTTGTCGTAGCGCCCCAACAACTGGCCGTCGGGGGAGAGGAGGTACGCACTGTTCAACAGATATGGCCGCCGATCCGGATAAAAACGCAGGGCGGGGCTTCCAAACAAGATCGGTGCCTGAGCGCGATT
>DASVEA010000151.1:0-2233 GCA_036380815.1 Nitrospiraceae bacterium | reverse complement strand
CGGATCACAGGTATGTCGGTCAACAAAATCCAGCTCCTCGCAGATGCCAAGCATGTGCAGCTGTTGATGGAAGCGCCTGCAGAACGTGTGTGGGTCATGGCGGATGCGCTTCGAATTGAACAAGTGCTCGACAATTTGCTCTCGAACGCCTTGAAATTCAGCTCGGAAGGAGGCATTGTAAAGGTACTCATGAAGCAGGACCAGAAAGCGGGAGTCCTCGAGGTGAGCGTGACTGATGGAGGACCCGGCATTCAGGCCGCAGACCTGCCATATATTTTCGAACGCTTCTATCAAGGACGCACGAAGGCTAAACATGCTACACCGGGGAGTGGCCTCGGGTTGGCACTGGCAAAAAAAGTAGTCGAAGCACACGGAGGACGGATTTGGATCGAAAGCGAAGCCAAGAAGGGAACGAGTGTACGATTTATCCTACGCCTCACGAACCCAGGAGCAACAGCATGAAGGCTGTCCACCGAGGTCTCACCTCGGGAGTCTTATCCTGTCTATTCCTCGCTGGATGCGCTGCATGGTCGCCAGCCCCGCAATTTTCGCAGCCCTACTTCACGGTGGATACGGGAGTAGCAAAATCCCTCCGTGCGTTGGCGAAAAAACAGGAGGAGCTCGCCCTGAAATGTGCCGAGCGCAGCTCCTGCGACCATGTCTACTTTATACGCGGCCTGCTGGGGCTCTACGAAAGTCGAGATAGTGCCTCGAGGTACTTTGAGAAAGTGGTCGCCGTCGCGCCCAAGAGCCAGCTGGCCTCCTCCAGCAAGCTTTGGGTACAGCTGATCGAGAATTACGCCGCTCCCGTTGAGCAATCCTGGTTCCAATCGGTCATAGCAGCCCCAGCCATTTCGGAGAGTCAGGCGATTCTGGCTCAGGCCTCTGATCGGCTGGTGCGAGACTTGCTTGATAGAGAGTCGACCATCCAGCAATTGCGGGCCATAAAGGATGCCGATGCCGATTCCCTGGAAAGCCTCCAGCAGGATTTAGCCGAGCGCGAACGGAAGTTGGAGGCCTTAAACGGCAAGAAAGACACCTCACGAGGTTCGTCCGGTACAAACGTGGTGCTGTCCCTACAACAGCAACTGGCGGATCGAGATAAGAAAATAGAAGAATTGACGAGCCAATTGGATGCATTGAAGCGGATCGACCAGGAAATGCGGGATAAGGTTCGTCCTATTCGTCCCCCATCGACGGTTGCACCGCCTCCGACTGCGCCGGAACCGACGACACCCTAGAAGGAGCTTCATGGAAAAAGAATGTATTCTAGTAGTCGACGATGAAGAGGGGCTGTTACAGCTTGTGAAGATGCGACTGACCGCCATGGGCTTTGACGTCACAGGCTGTACCACCGGGCGTGAAGCCATCGCTGCAGCCAAGAAAGACCGGTTCGACCTCGCTATTACCGACCTCCGCCTGGGTAATGAAGACGGATTAGATGTAACGGAGGAACTGTTGCGGATTCATCCAGGCCTTCCGGTTATTATCCTGACGGCCCACGGCAGCATCCCCAATGCTGTGGAAGCCATGCAACGGGGGGCCTTCGGATATCTCACCAAACCGTTCGATGACAAGGAACTTAAGGCCAAGATCGAAGAAGGGCTCTCTCCGCAACGGATGAGAGGAGAGATCCAACGACTCAAGTCTCTCGTCAACGAATTGTATGGCATGGAAAACCTCGTCGCGCGGAGTCCTGCGATGCAGCGCCTACTCCAACAGGTAGTGCAGGTGGCAGACTCGGACGTGACCATTCTCCTCTTCGGAGAAACCGGGACCGGCAAAGAAGTGCTTGCACGCGTCATCCATTCGAACAGCCGACGGAGTAAAGGGCCGTTTGTCGCCCTCAATTGCGCGGCCATTCCCGAAACGCTCTTTGAGTCTGAACTCTTCGGACACGTGCGTGGCGCGTTTACCAGCGCCCATGGTGCCAAGCGAGGCCTGTTTCAAAGCGCCAACGGCGGGACGCTCTTTCTCGACGAGATCGGCGAAATTCCGCTCTCGATGCAGGTCAAACTGTTGCGGGCCGTGCAGGAACGGGAAGTTCGCGAAGTGGGTTCTGAAATCTCAACGAAAATCGATGTACGGATTATCACCGCAACGAATAAAGACCTCGGCGAAGCGGTCAAGAACGGGTCATTCCGCAACGATTTGTACTACCGGATCTCTGTCGTGCCCTTGTTTATCCCGCCGCTTCGCGACCGCCGTGATGATATTCCCTTGTTGGCGCAGC
>DASVEA010000150.1:0-2484 GCA_036380815.1 Nitrospiraceae bacterium | reverse complement strand
CGACGCTCACCAGGAACAGTCTTCTGACATCGACTCTGACGGCATTGACGAGAACGATTCCGCGATCGTACGGCTCGCGCATCAGATCATTGTCGAGGCATACCGACACGAGGCGTCCGATATCCATATCGAACCGTACTCGGATCGCAAGGAAACAGCCATTCGTTTTCGCGTGGATGGTACATGTTCCACCTATATGCGGATTCCCGCGATCTATCGTCGAGCCTTGGTGTCCCGTATCAAGATCATGTCCAATCTGGATATTTCCGAACGCCGGAAACCGCAGGACGGGAAGATCCGGTTCAAGCTGAACCAGGATAGGGAAATCGAGCTGCGCGTGGCGACACTGCCGACCGCCGGCAACAATGAAGACATCGTCATGCGGTTGCTTGCGGCGAAGGAGCCCCTCCCTCTCGATGCCATGGAGTTTGCTCCGGGCACGCTCACGACGCTTCTGGAAATCGTGGGGAAGCCGCACGGCATCATCTTGTGCGTGGGCCCCACCGGATCCGGAAAAACGACGACCCTGCACGCCCTGCTTCGCCATCTCAACACGGACGAACGGAAAATCTGGACGGCAGAAGACCCCATTGAGATCAGCCAGGAAGGCCTCCGTCAGGTGCAAGTCCATCCCAAAATCGGGTTTACCTTTGCCGCCGCCATGCGGGCGTTCTTACGAGCCGACCCGGATGTCATCATGATCGGTGAGATGCGGGACAAGGAAACTGCCGATGTGGCCATCGAGGCCTCGCTGACCGGCCACCTGGTCTTGAGCACATTACACACGAATGGGGCGGTCGAGACTGTGGTCCGCCTCCTCGACATGGGATGCGATTCCTTCAACTTCGCCGATGCCATGCTAGGGGTGCTCGCTCAACGCCTCTGCAAGCGAATCTGCGTCAAGTGTAAAGACACGTACCATCCAACGGCACAAGAGTACGATACGCTGGTGCGTGGGTACGGTAAACACGCGTGGGAGGCGCTCGGAATGGGCTATCGCGAGGACTTTCAGCTCTATCGAGGGCATGGGTGTGAAGCTTGCAACCAGACAGGCCTCAAAGGTCGGGTCGCCTTGCACGAACTCCTAAGCGGATCGGATGAACTGCGAAACCTGATCCAGAGCCGCGCCAAAACTACGGAGATGCAGAGCCTGGCCGCGAAGGAAGGGATGATTACACTCTTGCAGGATGGAATTCTGAAAGTGCTCGCCGGCCTGACCACCTATGAACAAGTCCGGGCCGTCGCCATGAAATAGCTTCCCGAATCTCGTTATGGTCGCCTGCGATCAAGCTGTTGATTCCAGCGCCTTGACGAACTTCTTCAGTCGCTCCCCCTCTTCAGGACGAATCTTAATAAACTCAACGCCGAATCTCGTCGCGAAAGACCACCGGACCGCGGCCAGATCGACCTGGACAGGCTCCTCTCGCTCCCGAAGTTGCATTGTCAGCTGCAGATATACTAGAGGGTTGGCGACGGTTTCCGAAGTGATGGCGCAACCCTCCGCAGACAAATTTAAGATTGTGCCCCCGTGGGAAATCTGGTCTCCCCTGAACGACACAGGGAGTTGCACTGCGAAACGGGTATGCTTACGCCCTTCCATGAGGCTCCCTGTGATCACCGGCTATGACGCGAGAAGCTTCTCATCGTGCCGGCGGAGTATCGATGTGGTTCATAAGAGCCGTCTTCTTGCTGAGATGAAACGTTCCGCCCTCTTGCGTGGGTGCATGGTCGGTTCCGATGCGGCTGTACCACCAGCGTCCCTCCCCTTCTGAAAAATATGGCGGTCACCGGGATGAGACTCCGTCAATGGAAAGGGAATCCTTGTGAATAGCCTGATGAACTGCCGGTTTGGCACAAGCAGCTGCGAGCAATGCGCAGGCGAAAAGAAGAGGGGCACCGACGTATTGTGGCAGCATGTTGGACTGTCAACTCGTATCGCTTGTTCCTACTTACCATTTGGTGAACGGACAGACAAGGGGTCGAGCGAAATGGGCGCACGGCCGAAGGTCTGAGGCCAGTTCCTAACCAAGTCGCGCAAGCCGCTGGCAAGCATCGTCAATATCGGAATCGATTTTCGCATAGCTGAATCGAGTGAACTGCCTCCCGTCAGCACCGGAAAAGAAGGCTTCACCCGGCACGCCGGCCAAGCCGATCGTCTCAAGGAGAAACATCGCCCGTTCTTTCCCCTTTGTGCCAGGCAGGCGCGACGTGTCGGCCAATACATAGTAGGCGCCCTGCGGAATGGACGGCGTCAGACCGGCCTTAGCCAAGGCCTGGCAGAACCGATCGCGTTTCCGTTGATAGTCGCGCGCCAGGTCGCAGTAGAACGAGTCTGGAAGTTCCTGGATGCCCACCGCCACCCCCGCCTGCAACGGCGTCGGCGCACAGACATAGAGCAGGTCGTTCATGGCTCCGATCGCCTGTGCCCACCGCGCTGCTGCGACGCTGTAGCCGATGCGCCAGCCGGTGATACTAAATGTTTTG
>DASVEA010000149.1:0-4506 GCA_036380815.1 Nitrospiraceae bacterium | reverse complement strand
GATTTATGATGCAAGATCAAGAAACAGTACTGCTTCAAGGCCACATCATCGATTCGTTGATCCTGGCGAAGGTTCTGGACACGATTCTGATGATGGGCGGAACATTCGACATTCAAGATATGCAGATCGGCAAAACCCGCGAGGAGCCGTCGCGCGCCAGAATCATCGTGCGGGCCTCCTCGGCGAAACTGCTCAGCGAGATTCTCCATGCCATTCAACCCCACGGCGCGTCGGTCGAGAGTGACCGGGATTGCCGGCTGAGTGCGGCGCCGGCAGACGGCATCTTTCCCGACGAGTTCTACGCGACAACCCATTTATCCACCCAGGTGCGAGTGCGTGACCAGTGGGTAGAGGTGGAGGGGATAGAAATGGACCTGGGAATTCGCGTGGATCCGGCTCGTCCGACTGCCAGGACTGTTCCAATGGGAGAGGTAAAGCGTGGAGATCTGATTGTGACTGGTCGTGACGGCGTGCGGGTGATCCCGCTGCAACGGCCACGTGACCGCGATGTGTTCAGCTTCATGGAATCGCAGGTCTCGGCCGAGCGTCCTCACGGGCATATTATCGGCGACATCGCCAAGCGGCTCGTGCAGTTGCGAGCAGGATTCCGGGAGGGGAAAGCGGGCAGCAAGGTGCTGCTGGCGGGAGGCCCGGCGATTGTTCACGCCGGAGGGCGCGAGGCGCTGGCATGGCTCATTGATGAAGAATTCGTCCATGTCTTGTTCTGCGGGAATGCGCTGCCCGCTCATGATATGGAAGTCGATCTCTATGGAACGTCCCTTGGCTATGGGCATGCGGCTGGTCGCGTCGTGCCGCATGGGCATGAACATCATCTGCGAACCATTAATCGGATCAGGGCCATCGGCAGCATCGAAGCAGCGGTCAGGTCGGGAGTCGTCAAGACTGGAATTATGGCGGCTTGCGTCAGGCGGAGCGCCCACATCGTGATGGCCGGCACGATCCGCGATGACGGTCCGTTGCCCGGCGTGATCACGGATTCGTTAGAAGCCCAGGCAGCCATGCGTGCGGCAATCCCCGGTATCGGACTGGCCTTGCTCGTCGCCTCGACGCTGCACGCGGTGGCGACGGGCAATTTGTTGCCTGCCACGGTCCCATCCGTCTGCGTCGATGTTAATCCGGCCGTTCCGACGAAACTCGCGGATCGAGGAAGCTTTCAGGCTGTCGGGCTGGTCATGGACGCAGCGTCGTTTCTGCGCGAGCTGGCGCGCGAGCTAGGAGCCCGTCTGTGATTTCAGGATGTTCAAAAAGACCGTCAGCAAGGCCGCAGCAAGCGAAGAGGCGAGTCGTACTTTTCCCGTACGGCGAGCCTCTGAGTGAAGCGAGAACGAAGCTGGGGGACTTTTTCAACATCCTGCTGGGGTGGAGGCCATGAGTCGCCTTTTGGTCTGCCCGCCGGATTATTTCGGTATCGAATATGAGATTAATCCGTGGATGCGCCGTTCGAACGCCGTTAATTCAGATCAGGCTGTCCGCCAGTGGCATTACCTCATGCAGGTGCTCGAACAGGACGTGGGAGCGGTCCTGGAACGGATGAAGCCGGTGCCGGGACTGCCCGACCTTGTGTTCACGGCGAATGCCGGTATTGTCGTTGGAGGCAAAGCGGTGCCGAGCCGTTTTCGCTATGCCGAACGGCAGAAGGAAGAGGCGTATTTTGAGGACTGGTTTCGTGGGCAGGGGTACGATGTCGTCACGCTGGATCCGGGCCGCTTCTTCGAGGGGGCCGGGGACCTCTTGGGATTTCCCGACACCTGGTTCGGTGGCTATCGACAACGATCGGATATCCGTGTGTTCCCGACGCTCAGCGACTGGTTTCACCGAGAGATCATTCCACTCGAACTGGTCGACAAGCGATTCTATCACCTCGACACCTGCTTGTGCCCCTTGAGCGGTGGTGAACTCCTGTATTTCCCTCCCGCCTTCGATCGCTATGGACAAGAGGCTCTTGGCGAACGGATCGCTCCTTCCAGACGTCTCGTGGTGCCGGAAGCTGAGGCTCTCAGGTTTGCCTGCAATGCCGTCTGTGTCGGGAAACACGTCGTGCTGCCCGTCGGATGTCCGGAAACTGAATCCCTGTTGACCTCGCGCGGCTATTCCCCTCATCCAGTCCCGCTCGATGAATTCATGAAATCGGGAGGCTCGGCCAAGTGTCTGACGCTGGCCCTCGACTGAAAAGGGTCATTGGTCATCTGTCAATATTCGTTGGTCAATGGCTACGGACGGTCCGCTGCTTTTTCACCAACCAATGACTATTGACCCGCTAGCAGGATTCTTAATAATTCTGTGTAGGATGCTCAAAAAGGCCGTCCAGCTAGGTCGCAGCGAGTGAAGACCTGAGGCGTACCCTTTGGGTACGTTGAGGGTCTGAACGATGCGAGAACACCGCTGGCGGACTTTTTCAGCATCCTGCTAGGGTTTTTGCCGGAAGAGGAAAGACCCATAGAGCCCGGCGATGGCGATGGTGACGAGTTCGATCGTCAGCAGCAGTCGGCTCACAATGGCGTCCAGTGTGGGGGGCGTTAAGATGAAATGCAGGCCAAGGAATTCAGGAGCCTGTGACGGCGGGGTTTCCCAGGGTGGGAAGAGAATCGCGAGGGACAGCATCGCCACCATGCCGTACAGCACCTCGACATTCAGCCGATCCGCCGGTTGTTTGACGCGTCGTTGCGGAGGCGGGGGGAGTTCAACGGGGTCTGCATGAAGCCTTTGGCCGCACTGCATGCAGTAGCGGCTAATCTCCGGGAGTTCATGTCGACATGAAGGACAAAGTTTCATGGGCAGTTCCGTGCTCAGGCTACACGGAACCGCGTCGGTTTACTAGCAGGATGCTGAAAAAGTCCGCCAGCGGTGTTCTCGCATCGTTCAGACCCTCAACGTACCCAAAGGGTACGCCTCAGGCCTTCACTCGCTGCGACCTAGCTGGACGGCCTTTTTGAGCATCCCGCGTGGTGTATTCCTGTTGCCCTCGTTGTGCAGACAATTGAATATCCACCGTGCCACAATAGTTTTTCCGCAGACTGCTAGATGTAAACGAGAGCGGGTGGTTTGTTGATCAGAAGTGGTAGCTGACGCCGAGGCTGAATGTGAGGGGGGTGTAAGTTGCTCGAAATGCGAACGGGTCCGCGTTCGGATCGCTATCGTTTGAGGAGTAGTTTATGCGTGCGTAGTTATACTTTCCTTCTCCGTACAATGCCCAGCTACGGGTAATGTAGTAACGTAGCCCGATTTCAGCATTGAAGCCGAACGCGGTGGCGGATTGTCCCGGCGGTGCATCAGGGCCATTTAATGAAGCAAAGTAAACGGAGGGTCCGATCCCAATAAATGGTTGAAGGCGATAACGAGGATACCGGAAAATGATGCTGTTATCCCACGTAATCATACGCTGGTCAACACTCGCAAGAATTGGCGAAGTTAACGACCCGCCGGGACCCGAGAATACAAGAGACCCTTCTTTGATATCTGGGGTAGAGTAGAACAGTCCGGTCTCGATACCTATCCAGCGAGCTTTTGTGAAAAAGTGGCCAAGTTTCCCGCCTAGGCTGAATGTGTTCTGCATCGGCTGATCAGAAATGCTGAGTCCGCTGATTTGGGCTTGGGTGACCTCCCCATTGCTCAGGTCCTGGGGCTCAACAAACCCGATCTGGCCCGCCACGTAGGATTCTGCATACGCCTGAGGCGCAAAGAGAACGATCGGCACCATGAGTGTCAGCAGAATCGTAATCACGGTAATTACGAAACGCCTTGGGATTTGTGTGGTTTTCATTGCCATCTGCCGCATTTTCACCTGTAACGATGCCCTATTTCATACTAATCGTCCGGTGCGTCCGGACGAAGGAAATTGTGAAATCGTACGTAAAGGGAGCAAAGCATATGCCACTCCGTTCTCCCGACACTGTTTGGTAGGGCTGTGGAGTCTGGCTTGACTTGACAAATTTCAAAGACCGTCTCTCATTCATTGACAGGTGAAAGAACCGCTTCCTATAATCCGCGTGGTTAGCAAACTCTGTTGATGTCACCCCTTCCGTCATAATCACTTTTCAATCATGTCATCCGTCCATCGCATAGGAGTTATCGGAGCCGGTGCTTGGGGTACTGCCCTGGCGAAACATCTGGCGGAGAAAGGTCTCGAAACTCGGCTCTGGGCCTATGAACGAGAGGTTGTGGATGCGATCAACAGGAAACACGAGAATCCAGTCTTTCTGCCCGGTGTCGCGCTCCCCCCTTCGCTCGTTGCCACCGGATCGTTGGCGGATCTCACCGAGCAGAGCGAGGGGCTGCTCTTCGTGGTGCCGTCCCACGTTGCACGTCCTGTGCTGCGCGAGCTGGCCCGGTCCCTATCCACTCCTATTCCATTCATCAGCGCGACGAAGGGAGTTGAAGAAGATACGTTGAATTTGATGACTCAGGTCATGACCGACGTACTTCCTCCTGCCATGCAACGGGACCTCATGGTTTTGTCAGGTCCGAGTTTCGCGACAGAAGTCAGCG
>DASVEA010000148.1:0-6783 GCA_036380815.1 Nitrospiraceae bacterium | reverse complement strand
CGTATTCGGACTCGTTCCTCCTCCTTTCTTCATCTTCAGATAAGTTCATATCGCCTGGTACACAACAGCCCCCTGGGGAAATGGACTACGATCGGATGATTCTGGTGCATGGAATTTTTCTGTGGCCTGTTACAAATCCAGCTCCACCATCTTGCGGTGGAATCGGGTGACCACGTTGGGATCCGGCGCCAGGCGGATCGGGGCTTCCTCTTTGCCTTTGTACGGCAACAAGTTCAGCATGAACCGGAGGCTTTCCAATCGTGCCGCCTGTTTGTCGTTGGCCTTGACGAGAATCCAGGGGCTGAATGTCGTGTGCGTCTTGCTGAACATCTCCTCTTTGTAGCGGGTATAGGAGTCCCACAGCTCTTGCGCCTTATCATCGACCGGACTCAGCTTCCATTGCTTGAGCGGATCCTGCCGGCGCTCATCGAATCGCTTCGCCTGCTCCTCCTTCGAGATCGAGAACCAGAACTTGATGACGGTCACACCGTCTTCATAGAGCATATGTTCGAATTCCGGAACCTGCTGCAGAAACCGCTGATGTTCCTTCTTGCTGCAGAATCCCATCACCGGTTCGACCACCGCACGGTTGTACCAGCTGCGGTCGAAGAACACGATCTCGCCCTTGTTGGGCAGTTGGCGGATATAGCGTTGAAAGTACCATTGGCCCCGTTCTTCATCAGACGGTTTGGGCAGCGCAACCACCCGCATGGCACGAGGATTCAGATGTTCCGTGAGCCGGCGGATGGTGCCGCCCTTCCCGGCTGCATCACGCCCTTCGACCAGGATCGCGATCCGTTCTCCGTTGCCCTGAACCCACCGTTGAAGCCTGATCAATTCAACTTGTAATTGCCGCAACTCTTGCTCATACAGCAGCGTCTTACGCACCTCCTCGATATCGACGGCTTTATTCTCGAGCAGCTGAATCAGACCTTTTCTCGTATTGACCCTTCGGAGATCATCCTCGGTCAAGACGCAACCCGGTTCGCCAATACGTCCTCGCCCTTGTCCGACAGATCCACTGCGCGACGGTGGATAGCCGTCCCCTTCCCGTGGCACCATCGTTGGAATGGTCTCCAGCTCGTTGACATCGAGACGCCCATCCTTTTCGACGAACTCACCGATGTTCTCCCTATCCCGCCGACCCGCTCGGCCTTTTGACTTCCCGGTCGATTCGCCATCGGCTGCCATACAGAGATTCCTTCCTTTGATGCGGAATCAGAATGCCACGTTGCGGTCACGTTCGGCGACGGCCTTAATGTAGTCCGGCATGCCCTTGATGGTCGCGCCCCCGACGAGATCCCCGGCTCCGATCTGCCGCGCCACAGCGCAGGCCCCGCAGACCCAGATGGGAATATTCGCGGCCTGCACGGCTTTCAACAGATCTTTCAGCGGCGTCAGATTCACCCCCGTCACATGATCGGCGGTTCCTGTGCGCCCGAGCGTCACGGCTTCATTCCAGAGCCAGAGCACGACCTCGTGCCCTTGCTCCTTCGCGACCTTCGCTGCCATGAACGGCAGCGTTGCCATCGTGGAATCGTCCGTGCCCCGGCTACCAGAAATAATAAATGTCGCCATGTTTTTCCTTCTCCTTTATGTTCACGGTTCTTTTTCTTCTCGCCCCCTACGCCTCACCCCTTACCCCTCACGCCTACTTCGCCAGCGATTGAATGTAGTGAACCAACTGCCACACCTGCTCGTCCGGTAACCCGGCAAACGACATCATCCCTGTTCCCGGCGAACCGTTCTTGATGATCCAGAACAGTTGACCATCGGAAATGTCCTTCATCATCGACCCGCATGTGAAGTTGCGCGGCGGCGGCACCAAGGCTGTCCCCATGATTCCCTTCCCGTCACCCTGTTCTCCATGGCACATTGCACAAGCAACGGGCTGCACAGTCTTGAGGAACAGTATTTTCCCCGCCTGGATCGTGCCGGCAGATACAGAAAGCGGATTCGTCTTGGCCAAGAATTCGTCCGGCGCCTTAGCCGTCTTGCGGGGTTGAACACAGGCCCCAACCTGACCCCCGATTGGAGCGGCCGCCATGTCCGGCGCGCCTTTGAAGGTCGCCTTCGAATACGCGATCACATCGGCGACGCCCTGCTGACCAATCGTCAAGTTCCAGTAGGGCATATTCGGCGATTTACCCATTGCCGCGCCGCCATGGTTGATGACGTTGTAGAGATACTCCATCGGGAGCTTTTCAAATGGAATGTTGGCATGAATCGCCGGCTTGGGTTCCAGGCCGGAGGCTGCCGGTCCGTCACCTTTGCCCGTCGCGCCGTGACACTGCGAACAATATTCTTTATAAATCACCTTCCCACGATCCACGCTGGCCATCCCGAACTCCGGACTCGTCCAAGGCTCGTAGTACGTGAAGTCCTTCACCCCCTGCACCATTAAGAACCCGATCACCGCGCGGAGCTGTGGCTCCGTCGCATCGGCCAGAAACTCGCCGCTATGCGGCGTGAAGTCTTGTGGATTCTGCCCGAAACGGAAGAGCCAATCCTGATCGTACCGTTGTCCGGCCGCCACGAGAGACGCGCTCTGCGGACCCCCGATGAGCTTGCCGTTCTCTTCGATCACGTGACAGCCGAGACAGGCGTGCGCCTTGTAAGCCAAGCCGCCGAACGTCGCCTCGAACTTCGTCACCTTCGAGAGATCAAACGCGCCGATTTTGACTCGCGGATCCTTGTTGTGCTCAGCAAAATAGTCGGCGATGGCGTTGGCCTCCGATTCAGTGACCATCGGATGCTTCGACGGAACCTCGGTCAGATCCCACCGATAGCCCTTGGCATACAATGGCGCTTCTTTACCCGTCAACCACCGGATCAACCAGGGTCGCTGATACTTGCTGCCGGCCCAGATGAGGTCGGGCGCCTTCAGATTGAAGCGCGAAGCCGACTGACCTTCCAGCCGGTGGCATTGGACGCAGGTCTGCTGGATAATTTCTTTCGCGCGCGACTGATCGCTCCCGAACGACAGCCGAGGGGACGACATGAGTCCCACTAACGCGAGCACTGCGCTTCCAATGACCACCCGACTTCTCACATTCATGTCGCTGCTCCTTTCACGATGGCTTCTCCCCATGGTGATGGGGATTGAGTTCGATCGCCACGCCGGCAGGCACCGCGAGGGATTGATGCACGGTGCAACCATGCGCCACTTTGAGGAGCCGCTCGCTTTGTTCGGCTGTGACGCGATGCGGCAAGTGAATCGCAAGTGTGACTTGGCCCACCCGATGCGGCTGTTCCGCCATGGTCCATTCCGCCTCGACGCTCAACCCTTTGGCCGAGATCTGATGACGGTCGCAGTAGCGACCTACGAAATAACTGACACAACTGGCTAGTGAACCAACGAAGAGTTCGACAGGACCCATGCCGGCATCCTGCCCGCCGTCTTCGACCGGCTGATCGGTGACGACCCGGTGCTTGCCGCTCGTGATGTCATACCGAGTTCCACCATGGTAGGCCACGGTGAGTGTCATGTCGCACCTCCCGGGCTAGGCAATCGCGTCGCAAGCCAGATACAGCCGATTCCCAGAGGCGCCGCGATCCAGATGCCGTGAATCCCGAGTAGGCCTGGAATCGTCACCGGTCCATATCGACCGACAGCCAGGAGATGCTCTTCTACCTCAGGAAACATGAATGCGAATACGAGAGCTCCCCCTAATCCACCCACCACGGTCACCCAGGCATCCGGCTTACCTTCTGCACAGGCTGCGAGTGCCGTACCCGGGCAGTAGCCCGATAGCGCAAATCCCACACCAAAAATCAAACCGGCAATAATGATCCCGAGGAGATATAGTTCTTTCACGTTCATATTGGCGAGGCCGAACAGATCCAACAGATGCACCCCCATGAGTCCGACGCCGATGGCCATCAGAATCAGCTTTATGATGGTCAGATCTTTCAGCCGTAGCGCGTTGACGATCTTGGTATGACTCGACGCACCGGAGAGCTGAAGCAGGGCCCCAAAGGCCGCCCCGAGCACCAACCCCAGTGCGAGCGTCAACACCGTGACCCTCCGTCCCGATAGAGTACGCGCGCCGTGATAATTCCGCTGATGAAGAGCGCCGCTGAAAAGAGAAAGGAGCTAATGGCCAATTGCGAAATCCCACTGATCATGTGCCCGGAGGTACAGCCGCCGCCGAAGCGGGCGCCGAAGAGGAGGAGAAACCCACCGACGAAGGACCAGACCAACCGATTTCCAGGATTCGAGCCAAACCGTCTTGTCCATTCGACCGGCACTATTCTGGTTGTGAAGCGAGCGGTGGTCATCGCTGCCATCAACGCCCCGAGCGGGATCCCCAACACAAAAAAGAACTCGTAGGTGGCCAGCGTCCATTCTTGCGCGGTCTTGGCCAAGTAGGGACTCCTCGATGCCACGTCCGGTAGCACATTGTGCAAGAGCACGCCGTCCAACACGACATACTGCGTCGACACCCCGATGGGTTGAACCAATCCAACAGCTACGATCAAGACTAGACCGATTCCGATCCCGCCGGCCCACCATGAGAGCACCGGGTTCGTATCCTCGTGACGCGTTCCATGATGATGTGGGATTTCTTGCTTCATCTCGGCATCACGGTTTGATATAGGCCCAGCCTTGCTCTTGTAACTCCATCAATCGGACCATGGCGGGAACCGTTCGATCCACCTGCTCAACCAGATCACGCGTGGTGAGATTCATCGCCTTCATCGTATTGGAGCAGGCCGTGAACTCGACATCATAGGCCGTCTTCAGTTGCGCCAGATCAGTCGTCAACGTCGAATCTTTTTTTGTCAACAGCGTCATCCCAGCCCCATGCACGACCAACTCGACACGCAAGCGCTCACGCCCCACTTCCTGATAGAGGTGACGGATATTATTCAATGCGCCCCGTTGGACCTTCTCATCGCCTGAATTGAGGTGCATGACCACTCGATGTGGATCCTCAGACGTCCCGGCTGCTTCACTGAGCCCCACGACAGAAACGCCAAGTGCGCCAACCAGAAGCGTGAGGAGCATCGCGTTCATCTTGACGACCACTGTGTGTAGCACCCTCTCAAGGAATAAGTTTAATATGGCGCATCAGAAGGCTTGCCGCCCTTCGGCCAATCATTCGCTTTGCCGGGAAAATCCGGCCTCGGTTGGGCATTGATATACGCGGCGACATCGTACGCGTCATCATCCGACAGACTCCAACCCCAACTACGTGGCATATTCGCTTTGATGAAGGCGGCGGCGACGCTCACCCGAGCCATGCCTGCGGCAATGTTGTAGGACTGAGGTCCCCAAACCGGCGGTGCCGCCATCGTCCCCAGGCCGTCGGAGCCGTGGCAGAAGGCACATTTACCCGTAAACACCTTTTTCCCGTTGTCTGCATCGAGTGGGCGCCGTGACTGAATGCGCTGGAGACCCCTCCAGGATATTGGCGCACCACTCGGCACTCCTTGTGAGAGCCAGGTGATATAGGCCACGATGGCCTGCAGCTTGGAACTATCCCGCGGAAGTGCCCGTCCATTCAGGCTCCGCTCAACACACTCGTTGACACGATCAGCGAGCGTATTCACCCTCGCGTTGCGGGCGCGATACTCGGGATAGATTGCGGCAAGGCCGACGAATGAGGCAGCGTTCGGATTGAGCCCGCCGTCGAGATGACAGTTGGTGCAGTTGAGGCGATTGCCGACATAGGGTCTGGCATATTCCTGCGTATTGACGACAATCTGATAGCCAAGCCGGATCTGCTCACCCAGTTGACTGCCTGAAATGGTTTCCGGGGAGGGCGGAGTGAATTCTATCGCGGCTCTCCCGGTTTGGTCAGCCCCCCGAGGCTCCTCGGTCCTAACCCGAGCGCTCTCGCCTGAACAGCTCAGGAGCATAGCCATCCCCAGAATAGCCGGCAACAGCCACATCATACCCGTCCCTTGTGCCAAGACCGTGCCATTAACAGGGACAACTTGCCTATCGTTTTATCCTGTCAAATCAGACGATTAGCCGTCAGATTCGGATCGCCCTGGAGCTAAAAGCCACAGTACCGACCCTGTCATTGTTGCGGGATGCCACAGGTTCGTGCTCAGAACCACGCCCGCACGCCCACGACGAGTCGAATCTGACTCGGGTCTCCGCCCTCTTGGCGCACGAGAGTGGCAGTCTCGCCAAAACTCTTGTCCAGGGAGATGCCGACATAGGGGGCAAACTCGCGTCGGATTTCATAGCGCAAACGAAACCCCAATTCCAGGTTGTTGAGACCCGAGCCAGTCGTAAACTCCTCGACTCGTTGTACGGCGGCATTGGTCTCGAAGCGGGTCTGGAGGATCAATCGCTGCGCCAGCAACATGTCCTTCGTCAACGACAGACGGGCGGACACCGCGCCGTTCTGATCAATGAACAGAGCGGACTCGAATTCGTAGTTGTACGGGACAAGTCCTTCGATTCCGATCACCCCCAGACTCCGCGCCACATTGCGTCCCTTGAAGGACTGTGTTTCGACACGGCCGCCCATTTGCAGATCGTAATACTTCTGGATGAACCGCCCATACAGCAGTTGAAAGTCCATGTCATAGTCTGCTTTGAAGGCGGTGTCCTTCTGTCCTTCGCTTTTGAACCAGAGTCGGTTATAGTCACCGCCGTACCAGCCCTCGATGTCCCAGCGGTAGTCGTCATGCCCTTGACTCCCCCCTGTGCTCGGGCGGTATTCGAGGGCATCGACGAGGGTGAATAGACGGTGCTCCTGATCGTTGACAGGAGCAGGCCAGTTGCGTGGTGGAGGTAAATTAGACAGCGTGTCTTGCTGCGCG
>DASVEA010000147.1:0-6333 GCA_036380815.1 Nitrospiraceae bacterium | reverse complement strand
CCGCGTGGGCTTCTCCTAACATGGCGGTGTCGTTGTAGGCATCGCCGGCGGCCAGGACGTGGAAGTTGAGTGATTTGAACGCGGCCACCGAGTGTTTCTTCTGGTTCTGCATCCGCATATGGTAATTGACGATGCGGCCGGATTGATCAATCTCCAGCTGGTTGCAAAAGAGCGTCGGGAATCCCAGCTGGCGCATCAGCGGTTGGGCAAATTGATAGAACGTATCAGACAAGATGATCACCTGGCATCGCTCGCGGAGCCAGGCGACAAAGTCGACGGCGCCTTCCAGCGGGCCCATCTTGTCGATGACGCCCTGGATATCGTGAATGGTGAGTTTGTGCTGATCCAGGATGGCCAGGCGCCGTGTCATCAAGGCAACGTAATCCGGCATCTCGCGAGTGGTAATTTTTAGTTCGTCGATGCCGGTTTTGAGCGCGACGTTGATCCAGATTTCCGGTACCAACACTCCTTCCAAATCCAAACAAGCAATCACGGGTTTGTGCATTCGCGTTTCTCCTTTGACCTCATGTGCCATGCCAATGTGACAAGCGATCACCTCTCACACATCACCTCTTCTGAAACTCCTGGCTTAGAAACCGCCACATGTTGTCGAGGACCTGGTCCAAGAGGGACGAGCCAGGCCAGGTCCGTCTGGATTCGTCTTCATGCCGCTCGGCCCACTCCAAGGCCATCGGGAGCGGGATGAATCGAGGAGAAGAGCCGGTCAATGTTCCCCAGACCAGTCCCAGGATGGAACCAATTCGCATCGAGACCGGCAGGGTTGTGACCGGATTCTTCACCATATCCTGACACAGTTCCGCCGGCGAGGTGACGAGGAGTTCCCGGCAGGCAGCTGGTCGTGCCTCATAAATCGAACACATTTCGTTCTCCAAATAGGGACAAGGGATCCTTAACGCGTAGTAGGACCGGTTGATCGGGTCGAGTTCTTCATCCGGGACAGGCCTGGAGGCCTCCGCAACGTCGTTGAGCCGATCCCACAGACCTTCGCGCCTTACTCGATCCTTCGTGTCGCTGAGGCGGTTGAGCAGATGGGTTCGTCGATCCATCGGCAGCTGCTCCACATACTCTCGCAGCGCGAACGCTTCCGGCGCAGAGAGCGGAACCAGCATGCGGCAACAGGCGGCGCAGCCTATTCGGCAGGAAATGGTCTGGCCTGCTTCGATGGCATGTTGGACTTCCAGCCTTGCGGCTTCATCTCCCAGGCGGCGTGTGACCGGAACAATCGAGGTGATGGGGATGAGTCCCGTCGGCACGTCGATGGCCGTGGTCAGCCGTCCGGCGGGGGTATTCAGCGCCACCTCAAATCGTTCGACCATAACAACCCGTTGCCTCGTACCATTTTCTTGTCGGCATCATAGAGAACCGTTCGATGGCTGGTCAACCGCACGACCCTCGCAGGCTGTTGAAAACGTCCGCCAGCTTCGTTCTCGGCTCATCGAAATCCTCAACGTACCCCTGAGGGTACGCCTCCGGTTTCGACTCGCCTGCGGCCTTGCTGGACGAACATTTTGAACAGCCTGCAATCTGCTGGAGACATCTGTGACTCACTCCAGCTTTTCATTTCTCGGGTCCACAAGGGGTTTTCAACGCCCTACTAGTCCAGCAGACGCGTCAGTTCTTGCTCCCTCTCCTGCACATCCGCATAATGTGGGCAAAGGAGAACGGCATGGCGTTGTCCGGTCATGTGGTGGGCTTGCTCAAAGAGTACATGCAGGATCTGGTCGAGCAGGCGAAGCAGGAGACGGCGGCCCATGCCTCCTTTGGCTTTTCCGCTACACCCTATCGGTCGGATCAGGCGCTGTCCGATTTATTGGCCATTCTGGACGATCGCATCGAATCCGAAGGGGCGCAAGTCGGATTGCCGGACGGGTTTCTCCATCAGATGTGGGGGCTCTGCAACGACGCCAGCGTCCAGGTAACGGAACGCGTGTGGTTGGATATGAACAGCAGCGACCAGCCGCCGTCGAAGGCCAGGGTTCGAGAGTTGACCTATCGCGCGCTGCTCGCCGTGATCGAGGCTCCAAGCTAGCCCGGACTATTTATGAATACCTGCTACGTCGTCCGATCCTCTCGTCCGGCGGGCCTTTTCTCGTTCGGCCTCCTCGACGGACTGCCAGTACGCCTCCGTCGGCCTTACTTGCGAGAAGGCCCGGCGGGCTTCGGTCTCGAACGCCTCGCGACGGCATTCATAAATAATCCGGGCTAGTAGGAGCGATCAATGAAGCGTGCAATCTTGTCCGGTGGATCCGGCACTCTACTTCTGGGGCTTTTGCTGTGTAGGCCTGTGGGAGCGGCTGAGATGGGCGGTCGTGTGACGGAGCCGGAGGTCGATCTCGTGCCGGTAGTTGCCCAAGGTCTTCAGTCGCCGCTCTCCTGACCCATGCAGGCGATGGGTCCGGGCAGCTCTTTGTCGTGGAGCAGCCTGGAACGATTCGGGTCATCGTGCAGGGCATCCTTCAGGATAAGCCGTTTCTGGACATCACGAATCGAGTCTTGTCGGGGGGAGAGCGTGGGTTACTCGGGCTGGCGTTTCACCCGAACCACCGGAAGAACGGCCGATTTTTCGTGAACTATACCAGGCGCGATGATGGCGCCACGGTCCTCGCCGAGTATCGTCGGCAGGGCCTGAGTCTTCAGGCCTCGACCGAGGAGCGAGCGCTGATGGTAGTGCTTCAGCCGTATGCGAATCACAATGGTGGTATGGTGGCGTTTGGACCGGATGGGCTTCTGTATATCGGTCGAGGCGACGGCGGATCAGGCGGCGATCCGCAGAATCGCGCACAGAACCCAGCGGAGCTGCTGGGGAAAATTCTCCGCATCGATGTGGACGGCCCGCCGCCCTATACCATTCCATCGGATAATCCATTCGCGCACGCAGGTGGCCGTCCTGAAATCTTTGCCTCCGGGGTTCGGAATCCCTGGCGATTCTCCTTCGATCGTGAATCGGGAGCGCTCTGGCTTGCCGACGTCGGGCAGCACAAGTGGGAAGAGATCGATCTCGTCACGCGAGGGGGCAACTACGGCTGGCGTAATATGGAGGGAAGGCATTGCTTCCTCCCGGAGAAGGACTGTCAGGTTGAGGGGTTGATCATGCCGATCTCCGAGTACGGCCATGACCAAGGACGATGTTCAGTGACCGGAGGCTATGTCTATAGAGGCCGGAATTTCCCTGCGCTCCAGGGGAACTACCTATTCGGGGACTACTGCAGCGGAGAACTCTTTGCTGTTCTTGTTGGGAACGGCGTGGCCGCAGGCCGTGAGCCGCGAGTGCTTCGAAAGAGCGGAATGCGGATTTCTTCGTTCGGCGAAGACGAAGCGGGCGAAGTCTATGTGGTTGATCACAGAGGAGGCCTGTACCGTCTCGGTCCTTCTCCCGCACCGCCTGGTCGTTAAGCAGGATACTCAAACAGTCTGTCCTCTTCGCGTGCGGTCTGTCTGGTTCATCAGGTTCGTTTCGATCAACCCAAAAACCAGACGGACTAAACGATCCAGACAGACGGACCGTCCGAATAGACCCAATGAACAAGCAGAGCGAGGTGACGAGATGACACAAGGGCGCCGCTATTGGCTGATGAAATCGGAGCCACGCGTCTTTTCGATCGAGGATCTTGCACGATCTCCAAAGCAGACCACCTGTTGGGATGGAGTGCGGAACTATCAGGCGCGCAACTTCATGCGTGCAATGGCCGTCGGCGACCAAGTGCTTATTTACCATAGTAGTGCTGAGCCGCCGGCTGTGGTGGGGATTGCGGAGATCGTGCGTACGGCCTATCCCGATGAGACGCAGTTCGACAAGACCAGCCACCACTATGACCCGGCCAGTGTTTCCTCTGTTCCACGGTGGGATATGGTGGACATCCGGTATCGTCAGACGTTCAAGACCAGTCTGCCGCTCGACCGATTAAGGCAGGAACCTAAGCTGAAGGGTATGGTCTTGTTGCAAAAAGGTTCCCGCCTCTCGGTCCAGCCGGTAACGGAAGCGGAGTGGGCTGTGGTGTTGAAACTTGCCGGAGTTAAGACCAGCTAGTGGCGCAACCAGGCAGGTTCGCCGATGGAATGGTTTCTAAGTCTGAGGCGATGGGGAAATATATCGGCAGGTTGCTCAAAAAGGCCGTCCAGCAAGGCCGCAGCGAGTGAAGACCGGAAGCGTACCCTCTGGGGTACGTTGAGGATCTGAACGACGCGAGAACGAAGCTGGCGGGCTTTTGGGGCATCCTGCTATGTTTTGGCTTTGCCGTTATCGAGATGCCGATGCTGCCAGTCGAGCCAGGCATGGCCAAGTTCGTGGGCAAGAATGTAGCGCCGTCTGGTCACGGGCAAGCGCTTGCGAAGGTAAATGGTTTTGGTGGCGTCGTCCCAGATACCGTCGGCATTCGCGTCCCGACGGTCCATGTCGGCATCGGAAAGTTGGCGCACGGAGATCCGATAGCCGAAGGGGAACACGACTCGAGAAGGCATACGCAACATAACCGCTGCTCCTGATTGCGTGTTAGCGTATCACAAACTCCTCTCCCGCTTCACGGTTGATATGTGCAAGAAAATCAACAAATTAGATCGTTGTTCACCCAGGAATTTGGTGCCCCCATTGGTCTACCCTTGTTGGAACGTCCAGACTATTTCCGGTGGGGCCGAGCCCAGATCCCTCCCGTCGATGCTGGTCTGTCTCGTTTAATTGGTTTGTCTTGTTTGTTTGGTTGAACCAGACTATCCGGACAAACCAGATGAACCAAACCAACCAGATAAACAAAACAAACCAGACCATCAAAGTTCTCGCATGCAAAAAAGCTTTCCGGAGCCTGCTAGGGCGGGAGTATACTTATGGTAAGTGAGGTCTATCATGCATCGCGTGCTCGTCCTAGGTGCTGGAAAGATCGGATCCCTGGTTGCCTGCCTCTTGTCAGAAAGCGGGGACTATGAGGTCTATCTGGGTGACATCAGCCTCGACGCCCCCAAGCGGATCGTCGAAGACCTCGGTCTCTCACGAGTGACGCCCCTGCTCCTCGACGTCCGACATCCCGACTCCATCAGCGCATACATGACGGCGCATCGGTTCGATGCGGTCCTGTCGAGCCTCCCGTATTTCTGCAACCCCATTGTAGCCGGATTGGCTCGGGAACACCGGCTTCACTATTTTGACCTGACAGAGGACGTCGAGGTCACAAATCAGGTCAAAGTCCTGAGCACCGACTCACCGCAAGCCTTTGTGCCGCAATGCGGTCTGGCCCCCGGTTTCATCAGCATTGCGGCGCACGACTTGATCACCCATTTCGATACGGTGGATACGGTCAAAATGCGGGTCGGAGCCTTGCCGGTTCATCCCAGTAACGCCCTCAAGTATTCGCTGACATGGTCCACCGATGGCCTGATCAACGAGTACGGCAACCTCTGTTATGGAATTGAGGAGGGGGAGAAGGTGCCCCTCCTGCCCCTCGAAGGGTATGAGACGATCGAGGTGGATGGACTCCTGTACGAAGCGTTCAACACCTCCGGAGGATTGGGAACATTGGCCGATACCTATGCGGGGAAAGTCCGGACCATGAACTACAAGACGCTGCGGTATCCAGGCCATTGCGAGAAAATTCACCTCTTGATGAAAGATCTCAAGCTGAATGAAGATCGCGAGACGCTCAAACGAATCCTCGAACAGGCGATTCCCCAGACACTGCAAGATGTCGTCCTGATCTATGCCTCCGTAATGGGGATGAGGGAAGGCGCCTTGTTCGAGGAGAACTATGTGAAGAAGATCTATCCCCAATGCATTAAAGGGAAACTGTGGTCCGCCATTCAAGTGACCACCACCTCGAGCCTCTGTGCCGTAGCCGATCTCGTGCTTGCGGCGCCTAAACAGTACAGGGGATTCGTGACCCAGGAATCGTTTCCGTTACAAGACGTGCTCAAGAATCGGTTTGGAGCCTGCTACCGATGATGTCCATCGCGGAGATCCTGAAGGGATTGGGCTTGAGCGCCATCAACGCCGGTGGCAGCACGGGGAGCCATTGGTGGGCCTCCGGCGAGAACACATCGCTGCTGGCATCCGTGAATCCGGCGACCGGCGAGATGATTGCGCAAATTCGTGCCTGTTCAGCCGATGACTATGAGCACATCGTGCGGGAGTCCATCGCGGCATTTCAGCAATGGCGGCTCTTCCCGGCTCCCAAGCGGGGAGAACTCGTCCGGTTGATCGGCGCAGCGTTGCGGGAGCACAAGGACCTGCTTGGCTCGCTCGTGTCCCTCGAAGTCGGCAAGATCAAAGCAGAGGGGGACGGCGAAGTTCAGGAAATGATCGATATGGCAGACTTTGCCGTGGGCCAG
>DASVEA010000146.1:0-2278 GCA_036380815.1 Nitrospiraceae bacterium | reverse complement strand
GGCTCACATCGCCTTTCTTGACCGTTGCCGCAGGAATGGCCTCTTTCACAGCCACGACGACAATGTCTCCGAGAGAGGCATACCGACGCCTGGTTCCACCAAGCACATGAAAACACATGGCCTGCTTGGCACCGGAATTATCGGCTACGTCCATGTAGGTATAGCTCTGAATCATAGTCCCTGTATTTTCTCTACCCTTCGCACGATCTCGGCCTACTCACCCCGTCCCTTTTCCACAACCTCGACAACCCGCATATGCTTGTCTTTACTGATCGGTCTCGTCTCGACCATACGCACACGGTCGCCGATCTTGCAGGTATTGTCCTCATCGTGGGCCTTGAATTTCGTTACCCGTCGAAGCACCTTTCGATAGAGCGGGTGAATAACCGAACGCTCAATCTCGACGACCACAGTCTTATTCATCTTATTGCTGACCACACGCCCAACCCATTCACGCCGTTTATTTACTGACGCTCCCATCCTCAAGCCCCTTTCGCCGTGGTAGAGGATGGATCGACCTGCGCGATCTCGCGCTGAATCGTCTTCACCCTGGCAATCGATCGCTTCGTCTTTCGTACCTTCATAGGGTTTTCCAACCGTCCAGTTCCCAGCTGAAAACGAAGATTGAAGAGTTCCTGCGTGAGCTGCTGCGTCTTTTCCGCGAGTTCCGGTCCCGTGAGTTGCCGTAATTCCTTCAGATCCATGGATGCGCTCCCTACCCTTACACCCGGTTCGATCGATACTAAAACTCGCCGCGAACGACACTCCTCGTGGCAATGGGCAGCTTATGTGAAGCCAACCGGAATGCCTCTTTGGCGACCTCCGGCGTCACGCCATCCATCTCATAGAGAATGCGGCCAGGCTTAACGACGGCGACCCAGTACTCCGGGTTGCCCTTCCCCTTACCCATTCGAGTCTCAGCCGGCTTTTTGGTAATCGGCTTATCGGGGAAAATTCTCGTCCAAACCTGGCCACCGCGCTTCACACACCGAGTAATCGCGATGCGCGCTGCCTCAATCTGCCGGCTGGTGATCCAGCCAGGCTCAAGCGCCTTTAGCCCAAACTCTCCAAGGGTAATCTGACTGCCACGATAGGCCTTGCCGGTCATACGCCCCTTCATCATTTTGCGGAACTTAACTTTCTTTGGTGCTAACACGATATCCTTTTCACTTACCCAAGCCTGCGGTCAAATGCTGATTCTTTATTGAGAGGCTGCAACGGAAGGACTTCCCCCTTATAGATCCAGGTCTTGATCCCGATCTGCCCCATCGTCGTGTGGGCTTCGGCAAACCCGTAGTCGATGTCCGCCCGGAGCGTATGGAGAGGCACACGGCCTTCTCGGTACCATTCTGAGCGCGCGATCTCCGCCCCGCCGAGACGGCCTCCGACCATAATCTTGATACCCTGGGCTCCAAGACGAAGTGCGGACTGCACACTTCGCTTCATGGCTCGACGGAACGCCACTCGCTTTTCCAACTGGGTGGCGACGTTCTCAGACACCAACTGAGCATCCAGTTCCGGCTTCTTGATTTCCTTCACCGTAATGTACACCTGACCGGAGTAGCTCTTCTCCAACTCCGCCTTGAGCTTATCGACCTCAGCCCCCTTACGACCGATGATGATACCGGGCCGCGCGGTGTGAATAATCACACGCGTCTGGTCTCCAGATCGCTCGATTTCAACCTTGGCCACACCAGCATGAAAGAGACGCTGCTTGACCATCTTGCGGATCCTGATATCCTGATGGAGCAGCTTTGCATAATCCTTGCTGGCATACCACCGAGAGGACCAAGTAACGTTGTATCCAAGCCGATACCCGATCGGATGTGTCTTGTGCCCCATAACGATTTGTGCCTCACTCAGACAGGAAATGAATACGTTCCTTTAGCCGCCTCGATCTACTTCTTTTCCTTCACGCTTACAGCCGACACTACGACAGTAATATGACTCATACGCTTGTGAATCGCATTTGCACGCCCCTGCGAGCGAGATCGAAAGCGTTTCAACGTCGGCCCGCAATCAACGAACGCCTTCGACACCACCATCGATTCACTGTCGCCCATCTCCTTTTGCTCCGCATTCGCCACGGCGGACCTCAAAATCTTCTCGACCACCTTCGCCGCCTGACGCGGCAAATTTCGGAGCAATGCCAGGGCCATTGGAACCTGCTGCCCACGGATCATATCGATCACTGGGCGGGCTTTCCTCGGTGAGACACGTACGAACCGTAGAACTGCTTGTGCTTCAGCCATAACCGTCCCATCCAATCGAGTGTGCC
>DASVEA010000145.1:0-7138 GCA_036380815.1 Nitrospiraceae bacterium | reverse complement strand
GAATTATATTAAGAAGAAGTATAACCTCCTCATCGGTGAACATATGGCGGAGCGGATCAAGTTCGAAATCGGATCCGCCTATCCCTTTGAGGAACGAAAGACAATGATGATTAAGGGGCGCGACTTGATTTCCGGCATTCCCCGCACGCTGGTGGTGGATGACGCGGAAGTCCGAGAAGCGCTGCAGGAACCGATCGGAACAATCGTCAACGCGATTAAGGTGGCATTGGAGAATACCCCGCCCGAGTTGGCGGGCGACATTATCGATCGTGGCGTCGTACTTACGGGCGGAGGATCTTTACTGAAGGGCATGGATACGCGCTTTCGGGAGGAGACGAATCTGCCGATCATCACCGTGGATGATCCCCTGACTTCCGTAGTCTTGGGGGTGGGGAAAATCCTCGATGAGTTGGATCTGCTCGCCAAAGTGTCGGTGATGTCCCAGGCCAATACCTACCGATAAGGTTCCATCCCTAACTCCCTTATTATGTGGATGGCTCACTCTCGTTCTCCCTACGGTGCCAGACGCCTGGCGTTTGCCTGTTTTGCTCTCCTGTTGGTGGCTCTTTTTCTGCTTCCCAGTCAAATCCAAGGACTCTTGCAATATCTGGATGGGCCAATTGGACACGTCGTGCGTGTTCCGCTCGAAGCCATTGCGTCCATCGATGCTGGCATTGCTGATCGCTGGGAACAGTATGTGGCGTTGCAAGGGGTCCGGGAAGAGAACCAACAACTACGGAAAGAAATTGAGTGGTTGCGCGGGCAACATAGCCAGTTGCGTGAGACTGCCGCCGCGACCGAACGATTGACGGTCTTGCTACATTTTAAGGACCAGGCGCTCCCCACGATGGTGGCCGCTCAAGTCATCGGGCGTGATGCCACGAACCGATATCGTGCCATCATTCTCAATAAGGGTGAGAGTGATGGAATCAAGCCGGACATGGGAGTGGTCACGCCCACTGGTGTCGTCGGGCGCGTGGTGAAAACGACAGGGGCGACTTCGGTGGTACTCTTGGTGACTGATCCGAACAACGCCATTGCTGGTCTTATTCAGCGGACGAGAGACGAAGGCATTGTGGAAGGGACTCAACAAGGACTGGCCCAGCTGAAGTATATTCCGTTGTTGTCGACGCTCCGAGACGGTGATCGGGTCGTGACCTCAGGCCTTGTCGGAGGTTTCCCCCGAGGTCTCATGATCGGCACGATCACGCACATCGATAAACAGGAAGGCGCCCTCTTCCAGTCTGCCGAACTCATTCCGGAAGTCGATGTCGGTCGTGTGGAGGAAGTGTTGGTGATTCAGACATCGTATGGACAGTCCACGAAGGCCGGCGCGGGAGCGGATCTGCGTGGGAAGCCATCACCATGAAATACCTGTTCTATCTGATACTCGTGCTGCTGCTCGTCCCCCTGCAGACGACGTTGCTGCCACATCTGAGCGTGTGGAATATCAAGCCGGATTTGGGGCTTGTGGCCGCCGCGCTTGCCGGGCTTTTTGCTGGTGAACTGGAAGGCCTCCTCGTGGGGCTCGCGATCGGATGGGTCCTGAGTCTATTCTCAGCTGGCGAACTTTGGTTTAGTCTCCTGACGAACGGGGGCGTTGGGCTATTGGCAGGATTCCTGGGGCGCCAGGTGTCGCAGGTGACGTCGATCTCACTGGGTGTGGGGCTGATGTTGGTATCTTTGGCGATCGGGCTGGTTGCCGCGATGAATTTCAAGCATCTCGACGTGTCTCAGATGTGGTGGATGATCGAGTCGATCGTCCTTCCACAGGCTTGTTTTGACGGGGCGGTGGGGGCGGGATTCTATTGGCTGCTCTCTCAACGATTTGATCTCACCCGCCTGAGGACCGAATAGCAGGTCTGTCATGGGCGTGGCGGAATGTTGAATGTGACGCATGGCAACAGCTGGTCTGCACGATTCTGAGCTTGGGGAACTCCAACGCCGATTGATCATTCTCCGTGTCGGCTTGTTGCTCGTCGTGGCGTTACTGGGGCTGCAGCTCTGGTACTTGCAGATTCGTGAGGGGCCCTACTACCGCGATCTCTCCGAGAACAATCGGACACGTTCTGTCATCGTGGAGCCGGCTCGAGGGCTCATCTACGATCGCAACGGGGTGTTGTTGGCGAATAATGTCCCCAGCTTCACGCTCTATGTATCGCTTGAAGAAGTCCAAGATCGCGACCTGCTCATCGACCAGCTCAGCAATCTCTTGGGATTAGATGCTACGCTCGTCAGGAACAAGCTCACGGCTCGCGGCAATAAGCAACTGCCGCGCAAAGTAAAGGATCGCTTAACCCTTCGAGAAGCGACGTTGGTCGAATCTCACCGTCTGGACTTGCCCGGAGTGATGGTGCAAGTCGAATCGCAGCGGAACTATCCTGGCGGAGTGACAGCCTCACATCTGCTGGGCTATGTCGGGGAAGTATCGCCAGAGCAGTTAGAAAAACCTGAATTTGCCGACCTGCACCAGGGCAGCATTGTCGGGCAATATGGCGTGGAGAAATTTTTCGATCGGCTCGTGCGTGGTCAGGCCGGGCAGAAGAGCATCGAAGTCGATGCGGTAGGTCATGAGAAACGAACCGTGGTTGTGGAGCAACCCCATGCTGGGGACAATTTGTATCTCACGATCGATGCGCGGCTGCAAAAAGTGGCCGAAAACCTGTTGGGGGAGGAGTCGGGCGCGATTGTCGCGCTGGATCCGAGGACAGGTGATGTGCTTGCCATGGCCAGCCGTCCTGGCTTCGATCCAAACATCCTCTCGCGGGAGCTCACACCGAAACAATGGGCTGAGATCGTGCAAGATGAGGGACGCCCCTTGAACAATCGAGCCTCACAAGGGCAGTACCCGCCTGGTTCGATCTTCAAAGTGATGATGGCCGCTGCAGCGTTGGAAACCAAGACAGTTACGCCGTCGACATCCATCTACTGCAATGGAGGGTATCAGTTCGGTCGCCGTGTGTATCATGACTGGAAAGCAGGGGGGCATGGTTCGGTGGATCTCCGGCACGCCCTCGTGCAATCGTGTGACGTCTATTTCTACACCGTTGGGCAGCGGATGGGGATCGAGACGATAGCCTCATTTGCCCATCAATTTGGGTTGGGAGAGGAGACGGGAATTGAGCTCCCGTCTGAACGGGTTGGGATCGTGCCATCCGAGGCCTGGAAACAGAAGGCCAAGAATGAGGCGTGGCTGCCAGGAGAAACGATTTCGGCATCAATCGGACAGGGCTATGTGAATGTGACCCCGCTGCAGATGGCGAGCTTGATTGGCACCGTCGCAAACGACGGCGTCACGTTCCGTCCGAGATTGGTCCAGGCAGTGATGGATCGAACGACCGGGGAACTACAGCAAAGGTCCGCGGTTCCCAAGCGCACGTTGAAGCTGAGGCCAGGGATCCTACCGCTGATTAAAGAGGCGCTGGCCGGGGTGGTCAAAGAGGGGACGGGCACTCGGGCGCAGTCGACGCTGGTGACGATCGCCGGGAAGACCGGTACGGCCCAGACGATGGCCTTGCGCACCGGTCCAGAGAAAGATATTCCAAAGAAGTTCCGCGATCATGCCTGGTTTGTCGCCTTCGCTCCAGTTGAAGCGCCCACCATTGCCGTTGCGGTGCTGGGTGAGCATATGGGCCACGGGGGTTCTGCCTCGGCGCCCCTTGCCAAAGAGCTGATCGAGACCTATGTGAAATTGAATCTCCCTGCTCCTTCCGGTGTGACAGAGGGTGCCGTTGCGGGGGAAGGGGCTGCCGGAGGAAGGGCACGAGATGATCGACCGGGTGATTAATAGCCGTGGCTTCGATAATTTCGATTACCGTTTTATCGGACTGATCTTCGTCATCTTGGGGATCGGCGTTCTGTCGATTTATAGCGTAACGCATGACCAAGGGGTCGCGTTCCCGTTTTATGCCAAACAGATCGTGTGGATTGCGCTCGGCACGGTCGCGTTTCTAGTCATGTGGCTCTCGGACTATCATCGGATCGCGCGGTTAGCGTATCCTGCCTATGCGATTATCTTGATCTTACTTGTCGTCGTGCTGTTTGAAGGCAAGAGCAGCCGAGGGGCGCAACGATGGATTCCGATGGGGCCAATTGCCTTTCAGCCATCGGAATTCGCAAAGCTGGTCCTCATTTTGACCTTGGCGCGCTACTATTCGGAGGCGCCGCGGGTGGGCTGGCTCCAACGAGTGGTGCTCCCGGGGTTGCTGGTGTTGCCAGGGCTGCTCCTGATTCTGAAGCAGCCGGATCTCGGGAGCGGATTGAGCTTCGTTGCGGTCTATGCCGCGATGTTACTGATGGTGGGCATGCGGTCGAAGGCGATAGGTGTCATCCTCCTGTTTTCGCTGATGCTGTTCCCCTTCGCCTGGGAGATGATGTGGGGGTCATTGCATGATTATCAGCGGCAGCGCATTATGACGTTTGTCGATCCGGTCTACGATCCTGGAGGCAAGGGATACCATGCGCTCCAATCGCGGATTGCCATCGGAGCGGGAGAGTTGACGGGGAAGGGGCTCTACGGAGGGACGCAAAGCCAATTGAAGTTTTTGCCTGAGGGGCATACCGACTTTGTCTTTTCGGTATTTGCGGAGGAATGGGGATTTCTCGGAGTGCTGGCTCTCTTGCTGTTGTTCGTCGGGCTGATCTGGCTGTCGCTGGAAATTGTGGCGCGCGCGAAGGATCAGCTCGGGGCGCTGCTGGCGGTCGGCATCATCTGCATGTTGTGTTTTTGCGTCGTGATCAATATCGGTATGACGGCGGGCATGTTCCCCATCGTAGGGATTCCCCTCCCGCTCATGAGTTACGGCGGGAGTGCGACGATTATGACGATGGCGTCGCTCGGCCTGCTCTTGAATGTCAAACGCCGTCGATTGAGTTTTTTTTAGTGAGAGAGTGATTGCACGGTCTCGAATGAATCGGGATCGAGGCATGAGGTTATATTTTATGATGCGAACCGTCGGGTCGACGAGGTGTCGAGTGGAGGCCGGAACCTGGGGACTCCCCGCGTTTGTCCTGCACAACGGTGCGACGGTTCTACTGAATGGAAGGAGTGGGTATGGGAGTGGAAATTGCGATTACAGTCGCGCGCGAGGAAACTCGCGTCGCGGTGTTGGACGGCGGAGTCGTCACAGATCTCTTCGGGGATCGTGCGAAGCACAAGGACTTTGTCGGGAACATTTATAAAGGAAAAGTGGCGAAAGTGTTGCCTGGCATGCAGGCGGCATTTGTGGATATCGGCCTCGCGAAGGCGGCCTTCATGCACGTGTCGGATTTGTCGTTGGACTCCGAACCGGGCGACACGCTCGTTGATGCGGATGAGGACGACAAGGATGCCGATAAGGATGGAGATATGCTGGGCCCCCGGCGCCAAAGCTCCAAGCCGATTGAGCAGTTGCTGAGTGAAGGGCAAGAGCTGATGGTGCAGATTTCCAAGGGGCCTATCGGCACGAAAGGCTCGCGGGTCACGACGTATGTGTCGCTTCATGGCCGGTATCTTGTTTTCATGCCCAACGTGGAACATATCGGTGTGTCCCGCCGCATTGCCCGTGACGAGGAGCGGGCTCGACTCAAGGACATTATGAAGCGAGTGCGGCACCCAGGCTGCGGATACATTGTTCGCACGGTGAGCGAAGGGGTCAAAGAGGATGAGCTGCGATCCGACGTCGACTTTTTGCACGTGCTCTGGCAGGACATCCTGGCGAAACGGGAGCAGAAGGGGGCGCCGGCACTGCTCCATGCCGACTTGAGCCTGAGTTTCCGCGTCGTGCGCGATCTCTTCGGGAAGAAAGTCGATCGGTTATGGATCGACTCGCGCGAGGAGTACCAGGCGGTCCGGGACTTCGTGCAGCGATTCTCGCCGGAGCAAACTTCGCGCATTCATCTGTATGACAAAGATGAAAGTCTCTTCGATCATCTGGGAGTTGAACAGGAGATGGCGCGGGCCCTCAGCCGCAAAGTCTGGCTCAAGTCCGGCGGGCATCTCGTGATTGATCATACGGAAGCAATGACCGTCATCGACGTCAATACTGGACGGTTCGTTGGGAAGCGCGATCAGGAGGAGACTATTCTCCGGAACAATTTGGAGGCGGCAAAAGAAGTGGCCTATCAGATGAAGTTGCGCGGGATCGGTGGAATCATCATCGTCGACTTCATCGACATGGAGCGAGAGAAGAATCGTGACAAGGTGTACCACGCGTTGCTCGATGCGATGTCGACCGACAAGGCCCGCACCAGAGTGTCCAGAATCTCTGACCTGGGGCTGATCGAGATTTCTCGTGAACGGGTGAGAGAGGACCTCCTGCGTTCGCTCTCCGAGCCCTGTCACTATTGCGAAGGGCGGGGATATACGAAGTCTCCGACCACGGTGGCCTATGAAATATTCCGCGATGTCCGTCGGATCGGGAGCAGCCCCGATCCGCAGCGGATCGTCATTGGCGCCCATCCCTCGGTCGTCGGGCTGTTGCAAGATGAAGAGCGCCAAGGTCTTGAGGCCGTGGAGCGTGAGTGTGCCGCGAAAATCATCGTCATGCCGGACGAACATTTGCATCTGGAACAGTACGATCTAGCGGTGCTCTAAAGAATGTGATTCCCGTGCAAAGAGACCTATGCAGCCCTTCAGCCAGCCTGTAGGTACAGATTCCTCTGCTGAGGTAGCGGGTCCTTCCTCGTGTCAGCCCATGACAAGACCGGTGTTAGAGTCGTGGCTCCGCCTGCGGGCGATCGATGGAGTAGGAGACCTGGCGGTGCTTCGGTTAGTTCGCGCCTGGCACTCTCCTGAGGCTGTCCTGCGTGCTTCCCGTGATGAGCTGATTCAGAGTGGATGCAGCCCGCAATTGGCAGACGTGATACGGCGAGGGCCTGATAATTCCGTTTGTCGGAGCCTCGAGCGGGAAATCAAGGCGATCGAGCGCGAGCGCATTGAAGTCCGGAGCGTGTTTGATCTGACCTATCCCACGCGACTGAAGATGATTGCGGACCCTCCGCCGCTTTTGTACATCACTGGTACATTGACTGAGCAGGATGAGCTGGCGGTGGCCATCGTGGGTGCGCGGCGTGCGACGGCAGCTGGACGTGCCATGACCGAAGAGTTGAGCCACGACTTGGCGGGAGCAGGCATGACGGTGGTGAGCGGACTTGCGCG
>DASVEA010000144.1:0-3623 GCA_036380815.1 Nitrospiraceae bacterium | reverse complement strand
GTGTGGTCGTCCCGGATGTTGGGACCGTAGGATTTCAGGTATCCCAGCATGGTTTTCCCACAGTCTGCTATAGCTCCGATAGAAGCGTCATGGCCTCATCTCCGTCGGCAGATACCCACTCCTCTCTCCCAACCACATCCTTCCCGACATAACGCTCGCCTGCGAGCACGTGCTGAACGGCGTGCGGCAGTTCTGCCACAGCGGATTGTTTGAGCAGATAACCGCGGGCTCCCGCATTGAAGGCCAATGACACGTACAGCGCCTCCCGATGGACCGTCAGAATGATCACCTTGCTCTGCGGCGCACAGGTCTGTAGCGCACGAGTGGCGTCGAGGCCGTTCAGCCTGGGCATCGAGATATCCGAGAAAATAAGATCCGGCTGCAGCCGTTGTGCCACTTCCACGAGCGCCTGGCCGTCCGTCACCATGCCCACCACGTCACCTAATTTTTCCAAAATTCCTCGTAAGATGGCCAGCATCTCTGGGTGGTCGTCGGCAAGCAAGATTCGAGGCTTCGTCATGTCTTGTCGCCCTAATCTAACAATCTGCGAGGCTTACGGAAAACCATTCTGGCACGCCAAGAGTTCGATGGCCCACACGTCTAGGACAAGCCCGGTCTGTCTGGTCCATCTGGCCTGTTTCGTTCGTCGATTTATATTGTAGGCTTCATTGGAGAGACTGCGATACTAGGATGAACCCTAGCGCTGAGGGACAATCCTACCAAAGACCGGCAGAGGCGGAATCGACTCCGAAGCGTAAGACTCGAAAGGTGAACCGTATTTCGTTTCCAGATTCGGACGTCTCACGCTCCACCACGCATCATGTGCCGGGTTAGAAGCCTGTGATGCCATGAGTGATCGCATACTTGGTTAAGTCAGCAGTGGTGTGAATGTCCAGGTGTTGCATGATGCGGGACCTATGGAACTCCACTGTTTTCACTGACACGTTGAGGATCGTGGCGATCTCTTTGGTACTCCGGCCCTCTGCGACAAGCTGCAAGACTTCCCGCTGTCGCGGGGTCAGCGCCGTGGACGCAGGCCTACCTGGCTCTCCGGTGGGGGGCTTGAGGACTGATTCCAGCACATCTTTCGTGATCAGCGGTGTGATGTAGTGTTGGCCGTTTAGGACAGACTGGATTGCATGGCTGAGCTCAGACACTGCGCTACGTTTGAGGAGATACCCGGAGGCCCCGGCCTGGAAGGCTTCGGTCGCATACGTCGGGCTGGCATGCATGGTGAGAAAGATCAGCTTGCTCTCCGGCACGAGTTTGCTCAGCTGCCGGGCTGCCTCGAGACCGTTCAGCAGCGGCATGGAGATGTCCATGAGTATCAGATCCGGTCGCAGCTTCTGCGCCTCCTTAACCAGCGCCCGCCCGTCGTCCACCATACTCACCACCTCGCACTCCTCCTCCACCAGCTTCCGCAAGCCGGCGAGAATCAGGGAGTGGTCATCGGCCATTATGACTCGCGGTTTCGTCATTCGCCCTCCTGAGATAAAGGAATCCAGGCACAGACCTTGGTGCCCTGCCCGAGTTGGGAATTGATCTGGAGACACCCGCCTAACAGGCGTATGCGCTCTTGCATACTCACCAATCCGAGTCCAGCGTGATGTGCCTTATGGCCATTCGACTCGAACCCCTTGCCGTTATCACGCACCGACAAGCCGATCCCTTTGGACGAACCAAACAGCCTGACCGTCACATTGGTCGCCGCGGCATGCTTGGACACATTTTGCAAGCTCTCCTGCATCACCCGAAACAGGCCGGTGGCGATTTGGGGCGGGAGCGTCGCCGGCACCTCACGAGGGGTATAGATCACGGGCGCCTTGTTCAGCTTGGCGAACTCAACGACGTGCTCTCGAATAGCCAGTTCCAATCCCACGTGATCGAGCAGCGAAGGATGTAGATTGTACGCCAGATCGTGCAGGTCATCGGAGAGATGCCCGACCTGACCACGAATCGCAGCGAGTTGTCGTGCGATGTGTTCAGGCCGATCGGATGGATCACGTTCGATGATTTCCAACTCCACAGACAGAGCTGCCAGTCGTTGATTGAAGTCGTCGTGTAGGTCACGGGCGATCCGTCGGCGCTCTTGTTCTTGGGCCTCGATCAGTTTCCCCGTCAGAGATTCCATCTCCTTCCGCTTTTCGTCGAGCAACACGACATTCTCCTCCAATTCCTGCGCCATCCGGACCCGCTCTGAGATATCCGTATGCAAAATCACGACGCCCTTACCTCCTTTCAACGGCGTCACGCGCATCAGGAACCAGCGTTTTTCTTCCGGAAACTCCGCGCAGTACTCAGTGCTGAAAATAGGCTCGTGCCCTTTCAGCACTGCTTCAAGACCTTGGAGAATGGCCTGACCTGTCGACGTGCTGCCGGCGGCGGTTCGGCGGCACAGATCAAAATAATTCTGTCCAATCTCTCCAATTGTGAATACACCATCCGAGTGCTCTTGGACGAGCACTTTCCAGATGTCGTTCGTCTTGAGGATGACCCCCTCCCTGTTCAGCACGCAGACATGCGCAGGGATGGAGTTCACCACGGAACGGGTGAAGGCCTGGCTGGCCTGCAGCAGCACCGCCGCCTTCTTCCGTTCCGTGATATCGCGCACAATGGCGGTGAGGAGCTTCTGGCCTTCAACCACGGAATGAGAGATCGATGCCTCGAAGTGAAACTCCTCTCCATTCGCTCGAAGGCCGACAAACGTGTCGGCTTCTCCTATCGCAGGGAAAGGTGATTGCTTCTGGTCATAGACACTGACGTATCCCTGGTGTGCCTGTCTGAACCGTTCCGGGATGAACCGGTCAAACGGTTTTCCGATCGCGTAGACGGCTGGGCAGAGAAAGATAGATTCTGCGGCGCAATTGAACACGACCACGCGTTTCCTCTCGTCGATGGTAATAATGGCATCCTTCATCGATCCGATGATCGCCTCACGCTGCGTCCGCTGAGCCTCCAGCTTCGCCTCAGCCAGTTTCCGGTTGCTGATGTCCTGAAGCGACATCCGCCAGTGGGTGGTGGGCCTCGTCTCATCGTGAACCCCACAGCTCTCCATATGGACCCAACGAGAGACGCCGGCTTCTTCCCGGATCTGCACCTCACAGGTTTGTCGCGTGCCTGTCTTCAAGACTTCCTGACCATGCCGATGAAACGTGTCCGCATCCGCCGCGGCAATGAACCGCGCGAGTGGTTGTCCGATCAGCTTCTTCCTATTGACCTCCAGCAGCGTCCCGGCCCTCAAATTGGCCTCCACGATCTTGCCCTGCATATCCAGGGTGAGATAACCCGTCGGGGAAAAGTCGTAGAGATCCACATAGCGATCGCGAGCCGCTTCGAGCTCCACCTGGGTCTGGCGTAGCTCGTCGTTCTGCATTTCTAACTCGATCTGATGAACTTGCAACTCGTACACCAGCTGTTGAACCTCCTTGACCGGCATAGCCGCGACGTCGCGACGCGTGGTGCGCAGCCGCTCTTCCGCCTGCCGGCGAAGTGCAGTGGCCTTCGTTAATCCACTTGGTTTCTTGGCCATCACATCGTCCTTCTCAGGAAAGGTTAAGGTCAAGGTTGAGGTTAAGGCCTTCACTCCACCTTAGCCTCAACCTCAACCTTCCCCTTCCCCTCCT
>DASVEA010000143.1:0-7489 GCA_036380815.1 Nitrospiraceae bacterium | reverse complement strand
TTTGCCACCTTCTCAAGTGGGACCACATTGGAAATCGTCGGCTGATTGCCGGTACTCCCGTAGACCTCGTTGTCGAACACCACATGAATGAAATTCTTCGGCTTGAGTGCGCCGACAGTGGCCAAAGTGCCCATCCCCATCAGCACATTCCCATCACCGTCAAATATCACGACTTGCTTCTTCGGCTTGGCCAGCGCCACACCCAGCCCGATCGCCGGCGCCGAGCCCATGGACCCGATCATATAGAAATGGGTCGGGCGATCGGCAATGTTGTAGGCCTCACGCGAGGGAAACCCGTTGCAAATAATCACCGGCTGATCGGTGAGCAGTTCCAACAAAGCCGCCATGGCCATCGACCGACTCTGCATGGTCCCCTCTTCAGGTCTCATGTGTTGCCCTCATGCCTCGCGAGATACGATTCACGCTTCACGTCCGTCAAGGATGCAACCCTTTCACGACATCTTTGGTGATCAAGAGAGCGATGGGAATGCGTTGTTTCATGAACGTCTCCGCCAGCCATTTCAGATCGTCGATTCCCGTCTTTTCCGACAGGGTGCGATGGGGAATCTTCATCGTGTCGAGAAACTGCGGCATCACCTCGCCCATCACCAGATGCTCCGGCGCATCTTTGCCTTGATAGCCGCGCCAGGACACAATCAGAAAGCAGGGCTGGCGGTAAATCACGTTCAACGAAATGAGGGCATTGAGGGATGTGCCCAGTCCTGAATTCTGCATGAGCACAGCAGGGACCTTGCCGGACATATAGGCCCCGGCGGCCATGGCCACCGCTTCATCTTCCCGAACGGCCGGGGTGTAGAGACGGCGTTCCATCAACTCGGCAATGATGCCGCCTAGGATCGAATCCGGGACCCCTGTAAAAAAATCCACCCCGATATCTTGCAGGGCCTGGACGAACGCATCGCTTTCAATCATCGCGTCGGTTCCTCACCGCTACGTACATGGAAAAACCCGCGCATTATAGCTATGACTCAAGACATTCTCAACAAAACTGAGGGAGTTGCGCCATATGATCGGCCATGGTAGCGTCGTGCCATGATCGAACGGCAGCGGAATCACGTGGGTCGTCAGCTTGCGGTAGTGGGACTCCTACTCTGTATGAGCTGCCCCTTTCTCACTCATGCGGGGCCGATGGTGAACGATCCGAATGGTTTTCAGAGCCTGTCGTGGGGTGTTGCCCTGACCACGAGGCCGGACTTGGAAGTTGCAAAGGCAGGCCAACATGTGAACGAATACCAGCTGAAGGATAGCCAGCCGTCGTTCGCCGGGATCCCGGTCGAAAGCCTCCGCTTCTTATCGGTCGACGAACAATTCGCCCGCGTGACCATCCGCTATCAAGGTGATGATCGGCACAAACAGATCCTCACCTATCTGGAACAACAGTTCGGCCCCCTTGAGCGCGTCCCCGGGCAGATGTTGCGGGGCCTCAATCAGCAGTATACTTGGCGCGGGACCGATACTGAGATCAACTTGACCTACCATGCGAACACGGAGCGGGGATTTATTTTTATCGACAGCCGTACCCTAGCCCCTCGGTTCAACGACCAAATCACTGATTCAGCGGAGTAACATGCGTCGCCGTCCTCACCCACACCCTTGGACCCGTCGCACCTCCCTCGTCTGCCTCCTCTTCTCGATCATCCTGCAGGGCACCCTGGCATTCGCCGTGCCGATGCAGAACGATCCAAGCGGGTTCGAGGGGATCCCCTGGGGCACAACATTATCGGAAACCGACATCTTCATGAAAGTCGAGGACACCGGTCGGTCTCAAACCTATGAGCTGAAGACCGGGGCTCCTTCACTTGGCCCAGTAAAGGTCGATTCCATGCGATTCGTGACCTCCGAAGGCAAATTCGCGCGTGTCACCGTCCGCTACAAAGGCAAGGCGACCCACGATCAGATTCTTGTCTATCTCCAATCTCTCTATGGCTCGCTCGACCGCACGCCAGGACAGATCGCCGCCGGGCCCGTCAAATTCTGTAGCTGGACTGGTTTCGAGACCGATGTGAACCTTCGATACGAGACCGGCACCGATCGCGGCATCATCTTTTTCGAGAGCCAGGAACTCCGCCACAAAATCACCGAAGGCAATTCAGCCACCGTGTTTTGACAGTCATCACCCCGCCTCCTGCCTAGCCTTCTCAAAACTTTTAACAGGATGCTGAAAAAGTCCGTCCAGCAAGGCCGCGTCCGATGAAAGCACCGGAGGCGTAACTCTTGTCACCTGCCCACCCCAAGCTGCCAAGGCAGCTTGCTCTCCGAGTGGGCCACGTTGAGGATGCTATCGAGGCGAGAACGACGCATGGGAAAAGGCGCGTCCATGGGCAAAGAGTCTGTCTTGGCAGCCTCAGGGCGGGCGGGTGTAATAGCCGCCTGGGTCGGACGGGTGAGAAGAGCGACTTTTTCAGCATCCTGCCAGGAAACCCTCGCCAATTGCGCCCGGACACCCAACTCCCCCCTCTCTGGAGGGGCCTTTGTCCCCTCTCTTGAGGGATAGTCGAAATTCCCTGATGCGGTATTCTCAGACTGACGCGAGAACTAGATGATCAAAGGACGGCATTCCGCATTATTTAAGTGTCGATCCAACGCCACGGAGGGAATCATGCGTACTCACACCGCCATTCCCGTCACCGCAGTAGCTGAACACCCCCGTCAATCCGAACGTCGGCATGGCGTCCGTACCCCGACAATTCTCAGCATACTCTATTCCGGCATGGACTCTGGCCAGATGCTGATGGGTAACGGGGTCGTCACCAACCTTTCATCGAGCGGGATCGGAATTTGTGGGGATCGATCGGTCACACCCGGCATGGAGGTGGCCCTCTTTGTCAACCTTCCTGGAGTGGAGGAGCCACTGTGCATTGCCCAGAGCCGGGTCTCCTGGGTCGAGGGACGTCAATTTGGAGTGGAGTTGGGGACTCTGAAGTTGGAGGAAAAGAATAATCTGGGATTCTTCTTGTGGGATTGCGTCACCCATGCAGGCCGCGACGGCGGAATCTGAGATTGTAGCAGTAACAAGGAGGTGTCCTCATGAAACGAGAACAGATCGCATCTGGAAGCGAACTTCGGTCGGTGGCGGAAGCGGTCAATCGGAGACAAGACCCCCGGCCCCCGGTAGAGTTCGGGTTGATGTACTCAGCCCAAGACCGTTCCGGTGAGATCCTCATGGGCGATGGCATGGTCACAGATCTCTCGCCTACGGGATTGGGCATTCGCGGCAACGCCTCGGTCACGCCGGGGATGGAACTCACGATCTTTCTCTACCTCCCCGACGGACAAGACCCGCTGTTCGTGATGGAAGCGAGGGTGGCTTGGACCTCAGGACGTCGGTTTGGAGTCGAGATCCTCAAAATGAACCTACGAGAGCGAACCCGACTCCGTTACTTCTTGTGCTCGAATCTCGCGCATTCCAATTAGGCTGATCACCTGCTGCACTGAGAAGCCGATGACCGGACGACGACGGACAGACAAACGAGTGACCACCCACCCCCCAGTTCAAGCCACTGACCGCAGGGCGGCTCAGCGGATCCCTGTTCAGATCATGGTTCGCTTTTCAGCAACAGATAGCTTCCAACATGTTGGCGATGGGGTAGCCCTTGACCTGTCTGAGAGCGGGTGCAAACTCTGCAGCGCACAGCTGTTGCCAATTGGAAGTTTCTGGGATCTCTATCTGACAGTCCCTGAGACATCCCATCCGGTTCTCATCTCGGAGGTTCGGGTGATCTGGGCCGCTGAGAACGAATACGGAATCGAATTTCTTCGCGTCACGGCACGAGAGCGGACCCGGCTACGCCATTTCATCTGGAAACACATGAACCGTTCCACAGTCAGAGATGGGCTTACGTTATTTACCCTCGTTGACCATTCCAGCCCACGTTTGCCACAACTCAAATCCCTGCCATAGCAGGATGCTGAAAAAGTCGCTCCTCTCACCCGCCCGACCCTGGCGTGCCGAGACGCGCTTTTCCCATGCGGCGTTCTCGCTTCGTTCAGAAGCTCAACGTATAGAGTTGAACCCCTCGGATATCGGAATCACTTGTGGGGCTTTTATTATATGGGCGAACGGCCCACACGAAGTGCGGTTTGCACCTCCTCGCCTCCTCGCTATTGGTACGTGTTCGTAGCGCGCCAGGATGCTCTCCCCATTTCGTCACCCGAGGCTGGGTGCGGGAGAAGCCCTGAGCCTCTACCTCTCTCGCCCCCCAATACTCACATCATTCCAAATCACCGACACCTCAATGCTAATCCGCTTTCATGCCACCACGGACACACCAGGCACGCTGGTCGAAAGCCTTACTGAGACCGAGCACGCCGCCATTGCCGAAGCCCACACCCCACATGAGGGCAGGATTCTCCGCATGCGCCGACGTTGACCAATAGTTGGTCGACTGGACATTCTGAAACGGGTGACCGGCTGACAAAGTCGGGCCCGGAGAGGCTACGGAGGGGTCCACCAGACTGGCCAGCTCTGGGAGGGACGGAAGGCGCCAGCCTTTTCGGCCTCCGACGGCTTTATTGGCACAGGTCAAACGGACGTTTGCCGAGGAGACCGCGGTCGTCTGCGGGGACTTTTCCCAAACAAGGCCGGTTTCTTTATCCAGCACCGCGTCGCTGTTAAAGGCCGGCAGGACGACGAACCGCTGCTCCGCCGGCAGCACCTGGTCCCACCGCACCATTTCATTGCCCTCGCCGCTCTTCACGCTGCTCCTCTCGTTGCTCTTAATGGCCGCCAGGACCTGATCGAGCTTGTCCATAATCTGTCGGAACTGCTGCTGCTGAGTCGGATTCTGCGCCCCTGCGGGCGTGACCCCTGGACCACCGCTCGCCAGGAGTAGCCCTCCGAATACGAGCATGCCCACACTTACTGAAAGAATCCGTCGTCTCTTCATCACTCCCTCCTTGTTGGTTGTGTTGATATGACACTGGCTGACTGCTGTTTAGCCTTCTACGTTTCTGAGAACTTCTCCCCCATTGGAGGAGCACTAGGCTCACGAGCAGCGCCAAGCGCGAACACAGCAGACGCACGCACGGTGCGATGGACGCGTGTGCTCAGCCATTTCAGGTGACTTGGTCGAAGCTGGCTCGTGAACAGTCTGCGTGAGAGTACCGTCGCTGACGCGCTGTAACTGACGCCGGTCCGAGACGGACCAGCCCTCCAGAAGAAAAGATGATGGCCGAATGATTAGGCCTCGAGTTGTGCGTGAGTGATTGTAAACGGGAGACCGCCGGAAGGGAGTACGTCAACCGTTGAACGCCGGCGAGATCCATGCAGGCAACCCTCTGCTGCGCGATGTCCAGCATAGACTTGCGTTGAAGCCACCTCGCGAGGAGTCTGGCTTATACGCAGATTGGTTTTCTCTGTCAAGTGCTGCTTACGAGAAGGAGGCTTGAACAATAGTTTCATTTTCTTCGCCGATCATGATGACGGCAGAAACCGGATCCGGTAGGTACGGCTCGTGTTCGGAGGTCTAGCCAGCATTCTCCTCGTTCTCAAGACTTACCGCATAAGCCCTACCTGAAACAGCTCACGAACCCGCATTATTCATGCACGATTCTGCTGCAATCGCCGATCCGCTGCAGCGACAAGACTTCGGCCAGCGGGCTCGCCCTCGGACCCTCACCGTACTGTTGGGGACTGTCCCTGTCTAAGGAGAAGCGGGACAGGCATCAGCGCAGACGGCGGAGCCAGTCCCCTGGCCTCCGCACGCTGGTCTCGCGACGCGGCTCAGCGATTTCGTGACGAACAGTCATGAATAATGCGGGAATCTGTTCCTGTCCAATGCTTGCCCCCTAAAAGCGCTGCGTGCTAGGATTCCGGTGAGTAAGCACTCACTTACCATGAAGAAGCGGACCAACCAGACCACGAACGGGAACGGGCAGCGGGCTTCAGCGCGCGATCGTCAGGCCAGCCTCATCGTGGCTGCCGCTTCGCTCTTCGCCGCGAAAGGGTTTAATGGCACCACCACAAAAGAAATTGCCAAGGCGGCCGGCGTGAGCGAGGCCTTGATCTTTAAATATTTCCCGACGAAACGGACGCTCTACGCCGCGATCCTTGCAGAAAAAGTGACCGTCAACGAACTGCTCGAAGCGGTGGAGGCGGCGGCCAAGAAACACGACGACCATCGCGTGTTTACGATGATCGCGAGCTATCGCATTCGCCCCGGCGTCGACTCGACGCTCTTGCGGCTCCTCTTATTCAGCGCGCTGGAAGGGCATGAACTATCCGAGATGTTCTTCGGCAAACACCACAAAGTGTTCTATGACCACCTCGCCGCGTACATCCGCACAAGGATTGAAGACGGCGCGTTTCGACCGGTCGATCCCCTCCTGGCAGCCCGTGCGTTCATCGGCATGGTCGTCCATCACCGTCTGCTCCATGAGATCTTCGGAGTCCCGATGCATCAATCCCATGAGGACACGGTGGCGACCTACGTCGACCTTTTCCTTGCCGGATTGATCCAGGAGCCGGTCGGCCGTAAGACGCCGGGGAGGCGTTCGCGATGAACCCCCTGAAACAACATCCGATTGTCACGCTGGGGGTCATTATTTTCTTTGCGATCACAGCCCTTGTCGTGTTTCGCCTCAGCAGCGGCGCCAAGACCGACACCCGCAAAACCCGCGTCATCACCGTAGCCACCGTGGCGCCGCTGAAACAGGACCTGGACATTCGACTCACCTATACCGCCGACATCACCCCCAACCAAGCGGTCAATCTGTTCTCACGGGTTGACGGCTACATTGCCAAAATCTACGTTGAAAAAGGCGACCTGGTCAAAGCCAACCAGCTTCTGATCGAGATCGATCACACGGATTATCAGCATGCCGTCAACCAGGCCAAGGCAAATCTTGCTGCAGCCAGAGCGAGAGTGGCACAGCAGGACGCCACGGTCCGCAACACCACCCGCACGCTCAATCGGATGCAGGCGCTGATCAAAGACCAGTTTGTCTCGCAGCAAGATCTGGATAACGCGCAGGTCGCGTACGACGCGGCGGCGGCGGCGATCGACTCTCTCCGTGCTCAGGTCCAGCAGATGGAGGTCGCCCTGGCGCAAGCCGAGACGAACTTGACCTACTCGTATATCCGCGCACCCTTCGCGGGCTACGTGGCCGAGCGCAACCTCGATCTCGGCGCCTATGTCAGCGGGACAACCGCCGGCACCTCCACCATCTCGCGCGGGATTCTCACCCTCCATGAGATCCAGACGGTCCGCATTCTGATCGAGGTCGTCGAGAAAGACGTCCCACTCATCCAGGTGGGTCAAAAGGCAGACGTTCGCGCCGAGGCCTATCCCAATCGCGTCTTCGAGGGCACGGTCACCCGTGTCGTCCAGGCGCTGAACCGAGCCACCCGCACGATGACGATCGAGGTGGACCTCCCCAACAAGGATCATGTCCTAAAAGGCGGTATGTTCGCCCGCGTAGAGGTCCTGGTCGGCACCCATCGAAACACGATTCAGATCCCCATTGACGC
>DASVEA010000142.1:0-2867 GCA_036380815.1 Nitrospiraceae bacterium | reverse complement strand
CGCACGAATCGGGCGCATACACCGTCTTGGGGAGCGCCATGTCCATCCAGCCTTGGATCACCTGCCTGCAAAGCGGAATACTGATCCGTCACCTCGAAGCTTGCTACCCCGAACAGGCATCGAAAGTTGATCTCCACCGGGTTATGGGGGCAGCTGAATCATTCCAAGAAATTCAGGATGCCCGTGCGTTCCTGACCGACGCAAGCAATTGGGTCCCCGTTTCGGTCTTTCGTGAATTGATCAAGGCCTGTGAGCTGGCATCCGGCGAGAAAGACTTCACCTATCAAGCCGCTCTGGCCTACTACGAAACCGTCAAGACGCAGACCCCGACACTGATTGAAACGATTGCGATCCTCCTCAACGACGTAGAATCGGTCTTTCGCTCTGTCGGCGACTGGGCCTCGGCCTATACGAATTATCTCCAACTTCAGTCGTTCGCCTGTCCGGATGAAGCACAGACCTTGCACATTCTGTCCCGAAACTTGTCGCCGGTCGATCCTGGACTTGGAAATATGCGTCTGGTGCAAGGCAATCTCGAAGGCATTGCTAAACTGGATCCCTCCGTCGAAACCGCCGCCTGCGAGGAGACCTACTCACAGCTCCGCTTAGAAACCCTGGTCAATGAGTTCGGCGACGCCTATGTCATGACTACGAAGAACGATCGGTTCACTGTGGCCCGTCGGTCGACGGGTGAAGTCGTGATCACGGGACGAACGATTCGTCTCGTTCATACGCTGATCCCCATCAAAGTTGATCCTATTCCCGCTCCGCATGGTTCCGACGAACAACTTGTCGCCACACTTGAGCAGCAGGACCATCTCTCGGTCTGGACGGCTGAAGAGCCGGTCCGAAAATCCAAGACACACCTCCCCAAGCAGGACGATCACTGCACTGCTATCCGTATCGAACGCGGCGGCACCCTCGCAGCTGGATCACTCAGCACCACGATCAAGGCCGGCTCGATATACAACGCCCCTTATACATATTATCTCCTGCGTTGGACGAATCGCCCTCCACACGCGAACAACGCCGCTGCCGCCGGCCGTTCGCAATTCTTGACGGACCGGCGCGCCTTCGCACACCAGCTCTTTATCCATTTGAAAAACCTACAGGCGACGCATCGGCACATGCTCACCATGTTCCTCCGCAATGTGGAACTGGCGCAGGAGAATATCCAACTGAAGCAGGAGTTGTCTGCGCAGCAAGAAACCGGCGGCATCATCGGCAAGAGTGCTCCGCTTCTTGATCTTCTTTCACTGATCAGAACCATTGCTCCCTCAGACACAACCGTGTTGGTGACTGGAGAAACAGGGACGGGGAAGGAACTCGCCGCCCGTTTGATCCATCAACTGAGCCGACGCAAGGACCGCCGCTTCGTGGCTGTGAATTGTGGATCATTGCCTGAAACGCTCTTGGAAAGTGAGTTGTTCGGTCACGAGAAAGGGTCGTTTACCGGCGCGATAGCCCAGAAGAAAGGGAAATTCGAGCTCGCCGAGGGGGGCACGCTGTTCCTCGACGAAATCGGAGACATTTCGCCCGCAGTGCAGGTGAAATTGCTACGAGTTCTTCAAGAGCGAGAGTTTCAGCGCGTCGGAGGAACGAGCGATCTTAAAGCGAACATCCGGCTGATCGCCGCCACCAATCGGGACCTCCTGGCGATGATGGAGCAGAACCAATTTCGACAAGATCTATTCTATCGTCTGAATGTCATACAGCTCTATGTCCCGACCTTGCGGGAACGTCCGGAGGATATTGCTGAACTCGCCCAGCATTTCGTCCAGCGATTCGCCGAGAAAACCGGAAAATCCATTGCAGGCTTGACGCCGGACGCGTTGAAACTCTGTCTGGCCTATAAATGGCCGGGGAACATCCGTGAACTGGAGAATGTCATGGAGCGAGCCGTGACGTTGGCGCCGGAAGGCAAGAAGTGGATTGCTCCTGACCTGCTCCCGAACAATCTACGTTCGACCACGGATTCTGCCCCCTCGGTCGATATCGCCGAACTCATCGATCATATCGAATGGGGAGCCCTGCTTAAGACCGTGGAAAACAGCGGCTCGCTCACCGAACTCTTGAACCGTGTGGAATGGTCTATTACCCGCCGAGCCGTCGCCGAATACGGCGGCAACAAGAGCCGCGCCGCCAAGATTTTGGGGCGTACCTATCGTTGGTTGCGAAAACTCGAAAGCGAAATGACCGGGCCACAATCTCCAGGGCACAACCCCTCGGATAAATCCTAGTCTCACTGAGTTTTTTCAACAGAAATACAATCATTTTGCACGAGGATCTTATGAACGACCGTTTTCGCATCGACCGCGGTCTTTTGTTGTCGGTATTCGTTCAAGCTATCGAGCCTCGGGCTGTCGTTTTCCAGCACTTATGTAATTAGCGACCTTCCATCTGATTCGAACTCCGTAGTCCGCATCCCCTGCTGCCCTGCCAAAAAACTCACGAAGTGGGTCAGCAATAAGATTGAGAGCAATGGGATGTAACCCTAAAAACTGCCTTCAACAATCCATGCCAACTTCTGCCACGTCTATGAACGATACGACTTTTCCTATGAATGCCGGTTCATAGATTTCCCTGTCTTGATCCAGCCTCTGCGCCACGCTGGCTCCTTCATGCTCCTCGCTTCCTCCTTGCTGATCACCCTAAGACATCGAAAATGCTTCGGTTTGGGGCGGCAAGTTGCTGCTCTTCCTCACACAGACCGAACCGGCACAGCGCTTGCCCTTCTGCCTCGACAGACGAGAATTGAACGGCGAAGGGAGGACACTATGAAACCGCGCTGGTTGGCTCTAATTGTCTTGCTCCTTGGGACCTATGTCACCGTTCCCGCGATCGCGGCAGTCGATGGCGTCGAAAGG
>DASVEA010000141.1:0-4723 GCA_036380815.1 Nitrospiraceae bacterium | reverse complement strand
AAGACAGACTCTTCGCCCTGGGGCGCGCGTTATCCCAAGCAAGGGCACAGATGATGAAAGCCCCAGAGGCGTACCCTCTGGGGCGCACGGTGCGACGAATAAGGAGCACCAAGTCTGTGCGCGCCGCCGAGTTGGTGAGGCGGCCGGGTCCCCGTTGAGGATTCTATCCACCCGAGAACGAAGTGGGGGGCCTTTTTCAGCAGCCTGCTAGTGGTAGGACTCGGAGTCGCTCGGAAACTTACCCTGCTCGACTTCTTCCTTGTAGCGCCTGAGCGCTTGCAGCGCATCGGCCTTGAGATGGGCATAGGGTTTGACAAACTTCGGCACGAAATTGTCAAACAGTCCGAGGAGGTCATAGAGGACCAGGATTTGGCCGTCACAGTGGGGACCGGCGCCGATCCCGATGGTAGGAATGGCCACCTGCTCTGTAATAGTCTTGGCCAACTCGGCGGGAATCGCTTCGAGCACGATAGCGAAGGCGCCGGCTGCTTCAAGCGCCTTGGCATCATTGAGCAAGGCCAGCGCATGATCTGATTCTTTCCCCTGTACTTTGTAGCCGCCATATCGATGAACCGATTGGGGGGTCATGCCGAGATGCCCCATGACGGGAATGCCGATGCTGGTCATCGCGGCTACCCGATCGACCACAACCGCGCCGCCTTCCAGCTTGATTGCCTGAGCTCCAGCCTGCAGAAACCGTCCCGCATTACGCAGCGCATCTTCGCTGCTGGCTTGATAGGACATGTAGGGCATATCGCCGATAACGAGCGCTCGTTGGGCAGCCCCAGCCACAATCTTCGTGTGGTAGAGCATGTCGTCCATCGTCACAGAGAGCGTATTGGCCTTCCCCTGTACGACCACACCCAGTGAATCCCCGACCAGAATCGCCTCGATGCCGGCCTGTTCGACAATGCGTGTAAAAAGCGCGTCGTAAGCCGTGACGACAATGAGCTTTTTCTTGTCGCGCTTGTGCCGCTGAAACTCGGGGACCGTCATCAACCCACTTCCGCTTTGGTGATAATGTCAGCCAGCCGGTGCGTGGCCTTGATGGCCATAATATGAACCCCGTTGCAGTACGGTCGCACCGCCTTGATCGTCCGCACCGCGATGTCCACCCCCACATCCTCCGCGCGCTCGGGGCCGGCAGCCCTGAGTTCGTCGATCATCTCCTGCGGGACTGATACACCAGGAATATTCGCGTTCATGAACTCCGCCATCTTGGCGTTCCGGAGAACGAGAATGCCCGCCAGCACTTTGACCTTGAAGGGGAGCACCGCCTTCATAAAAGATGCAAACTGCTCCGGGTGGTAAATCGCCTGGGTCTGGAAAAACTGGGCGCCCGCTTTCACCTTCACTTCAAACTTAGCAAGCATAGGACCCAACGGATCGGCCTCCGGAGTCACTGCAGCTCCAATGGTAAACTGCGTCGCACCATCTAACTTGTTCCCCATTAGATCCCGCCCGTTGTTGAGTCCTTGCACGAGCTGCATGACTTGGACGGAGTCCAGATCATAAACCGGCTTCGCTTCTTTGTGGTCTCCGACGGTCGGATAGTCCCCGGTGAGACACAGAATATTCTGGATGCCGAGCATGGAGGCGCCCATGAGGTCCGACTGTATCCCAATCCGATTCCGATCACGGCAAGTCATCTGCATCACCGGATCATGGCCGAGTTCGTAGAGAAGTCGGCAGACAGGGAGAGATCCGGCCCGCACAACGGCCGCCGTGTTGTCCGTCACGTTGACCCCATGCACACGCCCGACCAACTGTTTGGCATTCTCTAATACGCTAGAGATGTTGGTACCTTTGGGAGGATTGTACTCAACCGTGACAGCGAACTGTCCCTGATCGAGCACCTCTCGTAATCGCTTCGGCTCCCGACTCATGAGTTCTTCCCTACCCTTGTTCCTTTAAGAGGTGGCTGGGTTGCTCCATCGTGCGCGCGTCCAACGAGGGCTTTCTGAAGCCGCGCGTTGCGCGAGCACAGGAGCACCCAGCCACCTCACATCATTCCCGCCATTCTCTTAGCAGACTCCACCGTGTTGTCCAGCAACATCGCAATCGTCATCGGCCCTACACCACCCGGCACAGGACTGATCCAGCCTGCCTTCTGACTGACTGGTTCAAAATCAACATCGCCGACGACTTTCCCATCGGGGAGCCGGTTCGTCCCCACATCGATTACGACCGCCCCTTCGCGCACCATGTCGACCGTCACAAACTTGGCTTTCCCAATCGCGACCAACAGCAGCTCGGCTTCGCGACAGACCGCCGGCAAATCCTTGGTCTTGGAGTGGCAAATCGTCACCGTGGCGTGCCGCTGGAGCAACATGAGCGCCAACGGCTTGCCGACGATGTTGCTCCGTCCTAATACGACGGCGCGCTTTCCTTCGATACTCACGCCGGTGGATTCGATCATCTTGATGACGCCCTTCGGCGTGCAGGCTTCAAACACCGGATGCCCCTCAACGAGTCGACCGAAATTGTACGGATGAAATCCATCTGCATCCTTGTCGGGCGACACCGCTTCGAGAACGACTTTGCTGTCGATATGCTTCGGGAGCGGCAACTGAACCAATATCCCGTGGATCTTGGGATCGGCGTTCTTCTTCTCGATCAATGCCAACAACTCTGCTTGCGTCGTGCTTGCCGGCAACTTGTGATCATCGATATAGATACCCGCCGCATCACAGGCTTTCTGCTTGCTCTTCACATAGAGATGCGAGGCAGGATCGTCGCCCACCAAAATTGTCGCCAGGCCTGGCTTCATCCCGGTCTTAGCCAAGACCGCAGCGGATTCGGTTGCTAACCGCTCACGTACTTGCAATGCCAATGCTTTGCCGTCGATCAATCGTGCCGCCACAATTCCCTCCTCACACGAGCCTGTAAGTTGAGGCTAAGATCAAGAAAAACCATACTTATAATTCCCACTCAGCCTTGGCCTCAACCTTAACCTGATTCAAAAATCACGGCACCATAGCAGGGCATTTTTACGCAAGTCAACGACCCTCCAAGAGGTGAGGAGTAAGGGGTGAGGGGTGAGGCAAGTGACCGTAGAATTATGCGCTCGCTCGTATGCTTACCCCTTCCCCTCACCCCTGCCCCCTAACGCCTGACGCCTGACGTCCGTTTCTTGACAGGCTCTTCGCCTGACAGCTACGATGGATCCATCAACTACAATCAGCAGCCATCTATTTTGTGAACATAATCTCCCCTGTGATGTCTCTTCTGACACGCGTCATCAGCCATCCAGCGGCCTGGTTTATCTATATCATCCCCGTTGTGTTCGCCAGCCCGCTCGGCGCCCAGATCACCGTAACGGAACTGCAATCTCCCTATAGCTTTGTGCATGACCCCATCGAGAAAGGCTATTTCATCTCGAGCGTCAACGGCGAGCCAGAGACCGCCGATAACAACGGGTTCATCACCAAGCTCGATCCGCGCGGCAAACTCCTCAATCTAAAATTCATTCAAGGCGGGAAGGGCGAGGTCACCCTCCATGCCCCCAAAGGCATGGCCGTGGTGGAGCATGTGCTCTACGTGGCCGATCTCGATACCTTACGGGGTTTTGACACGGCCACCGGCAAGCCGGTCCTGGCGCTCACCATCCGATCACCCGCCAGCTCACAGTCTGAGCTGCCACAGGCCTCCTTGGGCGACGTAACCTTCGATGGCAAGGGCTACTTGTATTGCTCCGACCGGAAAGCCAACACGATTTACCGTGTCGATCCCGCCACCCAGACCTTTTCCGTGCTGGTCACAGACCGCACCCTGGCCGGCCCCTCAGGCCTTGTCGTCCATCCCAAGTCCGGCCAAATCATTGCGGTGAGCTGGGACAAGGGCAAGATTTCCGAGGTCTCACCGGAAGGCGTGGTGACGGAGCTCTTCTCCAACGGATTCTTTTCCAACCGCTTTCAGAATCTCCGCGGAGTGGATTTCGACCGTTGGGGCAATATGTACGTGTCGGATTTCACGACGGGAAAAGTCTGGCGCATGAGCTGGGACAAGCGGTTTCAAGTCATCGCCGAATTCTTACCCTCGCCGGGAGATCTGAGTATCGACCGCGCAAACAACCTCATTCTTGTACCGTTTGAATTGGCTCATGCGGCCGAGATGAACGGGCTTGAAACCCCCAGCGATGGAAAGCCCAAGAAAGAAAAACGGACGTTGGCGGACTATGGCTTCATCTCTCCACCACCGAAACCGGCACCGGAAGGCCCCCCAATAAAATGAGCCAATGCGCCTATTGCACACAACGAAAAGGCAAGCGGTCTTGCCCCGCTTTGGCAGGGCTGATCTGCAGCCAGTGTTGCGGCGAACACCGAATCGTGCGAGTCTCATGCCCGGCTGACTGCGACTATCTCGAATCCGGAAGCGACTATCAGCAGAAACGGCTTGCGGTACAATTCATGCCGGTGCGACGCGACTTCTATCGCGAGCTGGCAGAGCTGGGCAGAGAGAAGGCCGTAGCCCTGTTCAATCTCGTCGAAGTCGTCATCTTTAGTTACTTCCAGAGACGCCGCGACGGGCAGGATGCGGAAGTCGTAGCGGCCCTGCAGGCCTTGCGACGAACGCTCAGCCCGCTCTATGTGCCTGCCGCACCGATGCCGGTCTTCGCGGAACATCTGAAGAAGGAGTACGACACGTTCAAGAAGCAGAACCCGCAGCAGATTGCCGATATATCCTCCGCACCGGAGATACTGGACCGTGCGATCGCCTTCGT
>DASVEA010000140.1:0-5706 GCA_036380815.1 Nitrospiraceae bacterium | reverse complement strand
TGGCAATCTTCCTGGCAGCGGTCAGCCCGGCCAGCACCTGGGCCACCGAACCAGTCAAGCAGGAGCAGAAGGTGAAAAAGCCGGCTAAAGTACGTACAAGCTCGCCCGCCCCCAAAGCAACTGTCCCAAAAGTGGCCGCCCCAAAATTTGCCACGGCCGAGACTGCGGGAAACGCTCCATCATGTTTCGGTGAAGCACCAAAGCTCGATAAGCTCACGCCCGACGAAGGAAAAGCAGGAGACAAAGTCACCATCACCGGAACCAGCTTCGGTGAGGCATACTGTTTACTTGGCGTCTCCTTCGGCCCTGGTCATCCAGCTCAGTTTCAACAGACCAACGACAGCATCACAACAACCGTGCCAAGCGGAGGAAAGAAGGGCCTGGTCCTCCTCACCGTCACCACCGCCTCGGGAGAAAACTCAAAACCGTTTCTTATGAAATAGAGAGGGGAAGGCAGCCTGGTCGTCCTCCTGCTCGCGGAACGCGCACGATCAGAATGTGCTCGTTCGACGCGCGCATTCGAGGATCGACCAGGCCACCCTGTGAAAAGAGAGATATGCGAGAGTGGAGAGGCCACCTGACCTGATGGGATTTGTCAAACATGAAGCGTAAGCCAGGCGAACCGATCTATCTGAAGCATCACATGCTGGGCCTCGCCTTAGCCTTGATCTCCCCCATTCTGCTACCCCTCTTGTACGACCGCTACATCGCACCACTGAGCTTTGCCACCCGATTTGTCGCGGGGCTGCTCATCGCTCTGATAGGAAGCATCGCGCTCTATTTCACCTACCGGGCTTCGGCTCAGAACGAGCCGTGAAACGTAGGACTGCCGAGTGCTCTGTCTCCGAAACGTTTCACGTTTCACGCCTTACGCTTTCTGCCTCCGACCACGGGTCTCTTGACTGCTTCGTCAAGACGAAGTGATTTCTCATCGCAATAAGAGTATTCTTTGACGCTGAGAGAAGTCTAAAAGCCAACCGCCAGTACTGAGGAATAGCGGGCAGTGGTTGAGTTCACTGAAAGGGAGGGAAATGAGAAATCACGCAGAAAGGGGACACAGATGATGAAAACATGGATCGCACTGGGACTCTGTTTATCGGTAGTCGCTGCAGGTTGTGCCAGTGAGAAAGCCGAAATTAAAGAGGATCGGCTGACCGTCGGGAAGGTCCAAGGTGAGATCAAAGTCGGCATGCCCGCCTCCCAGGTAGCGGAGCTACTTGGGAGCCCGAATATCGTCACGACAGATGACAAGCGTCGTGAAGTCTGGATCTACGACAAGGTCTCGACCGATCGGGTGGACGCGGCCAGTTCTTCCTATGCGGGGCTGATCATCTTGGGGACAAGATCGAGCGACAGCTCAAGCTCGCAGCGCCAGCGGACGCTCACCATCATCATCAAGTATGACGAAGAGAAGAAGGTCCGCGATTTTGCCTACAACTCCACGCAGTTCTAACAAGAGCCTCAGTCCCGTATTGCGGCGAGCACTCCTGGCGGGGGCCTGCCTCTTCCTTTCGAGCCAGCTCGCCGGGTGTGTCACGCATACCCAACCGGTAGAACTCTTTCAGCTCACGCCGGAGAGTCCACGCAACAAGGCCATGCAGACCCGCTTCTTTGAGACCAAGGATGAAACGGAATTGCTTTCCGCCTCGGCCGCTGTACTGCAGGATCTCGGTTTCCAGGTGGAGGAGAGCGTACAGGATGTGGGGTTCCTGCGAGCCACCAAAGAGCGGAGCGCCAGGGAGTACGGTCAGGACATCGGCCGGTTTTTCGCCTTCGTGCTCTCCTTGGGAAAATTCGTCATGCCCGTGGATCTCCATCAGAAGATCGCAGCCACGCTCATCGCGCGGCCGATCAATACGGAGGCCACACGCCAGGAAGTCCGGATCATGTTCTATCGGATCGTCTGGAAGGGGGATGGCCAAGCCGATCGCCAATACATCCCGCCAGGCCAGCAAAAGATGGAGATGCTCCGCGATCCGGTGATGTACCAGCAATTTTTTGCCAAGCTCTCGAAGGCAGTCTTCCTAGAGCCCTTTACGCTCTGATCGAGGAACCATTATGAAGCAGCGAACCGTCGGAGGAATCATCGTAATAGCGGGTGCCCTGCTGGTACAGGGGTGCACGGCTCCGGAGCCGACCCAGGACTTACTCGCACTGACTGAATCACAGATGAAGATCCGGAGCGTTCAGACTCGCACCTTCGACGTGAAGGACCGCCAGTTGGCCATGCGCGGGGTCATTGCCGCACTGCAGGACTTGGGCTTCATCATCGAACGGGCGAACGAGCCCTTGGGCCTGGTGACAGCTGCGCGATTCGCCGAACCGAACTACTACGACGTCGTCGGTGTCACCGTCACCGTGCGCCAGGCGACGGAAGGACGCATGATGATCCGGGCTAACGCCATCTACAACAACAAGCCGATCGAAGACCCCAAGGTGTATCAGAACTTCTTTGCCACTCTTGAACGGTCGCTCTTCATCACCAAGGAGTGAGGCACGTGGGGTTCGCCTCGCAGGACAATGGGAAGGAGGCAAGCCGGACCAGACAGGCACGTGGCATCGCCGCCACGTTAGTGATCGGGCTATGCCTGTTGCTGCAGGGCTGCCCCACGCCTTACGAATGGCGCCATCAAGACCAGTGGGACTCGCGGGAACAGATCTGGCTCTCGGAAGAGAGCCAAGTCAAGCTGCGTGCAGCCCAATCGCGCGTGTTCGAAACCGCCGACCGCCGACGGACACTCGAAGCCATCGTCGACGCCATGCAGGACCTCGGGTTCATGGTCGAAGTCTTGGATGAGGAGCTGGGCATCGTCTCGGGCAAGAGGTTTGAGCCACTCGAACGGCCCAGTATCGGCACCGATCCCTTCTATCACCTCTACGATGATCAAAGCCTCCTGATCTTCACCAAGTCCTACCAGACGTGGGGCCCCTTCTGGCACCGCAATGATCTCGTCCGGCTCACCATCACCGTGCGCAAGCGGAACGAAACACAGCTCGTCGTGCGCGCCAGCGCCCAGTACTACCTGCGCGCCGTCGAAGATCCGGCCCCCTATCAGAAGTTCTTCCGTACCCTGGAGCAGACCCTCTTTCTCCAGGGTCAGTTAGTGGACTAAATTCCACTACACCTCTTGCATGCGTACGAACTGGCGCGCGTCGACGAGATCCTTTCTGGTACAGAGCTGCTTCTCAAGCAATAGATGCTCCAGCGCCGCAATCCTGGCAGTCATCTCCGGCAACACAATATCAACCTGTTCTCGCAGATCTTGCATCCGTCGGCTCAGCCCCGCATCCCCTCCCTTCGCTACAGATCCCTTCTTCGCCCGACCAACCACTCGACTTTGCAACCGCTTCCGTGAAACGATCCTCTTGATTGACATGTTTCCCTCCAGGTTGAGACTACTCCTCCACTCGGCTTTGCAGGGCTGGGTGCCCTTCCCTGCGACCGGATCAGCACTCCCATCTTCTCCCCCACGTTTCACGTTTCACCTTCCACCTCTTACCTTTCACGTCCCATGAAAGGCAAGGTGATTTCTCCAGGGAAAACCGGTATTCTTTACCGCCAAGGAGTGCGCCATAGAGAATGCCGTCTCGAGTCATTTCGGCGGGAACAAGGAAGGGAATCCATGAGTTCGACCGCAGGGATCACCACATCTCATCAATTTAAGAAACTCCTCTTGTCGGAACAGTTGGAATTCATCTGTGAAGCCCATAATGGCCTCAGCGCAAAAATCGTTCAAGAGGCAGGCTTTCGAGGCATCTGGGCCAGCGGCCTCTCCATTTCCGCCCAATTCGGCGTGCGTGACAACAACGAAGCCAGCTGGACCCAAGTCCTGGAAAACCTGGAATTCATGTCAGACACGACCACGATTCCGATTCTCCTCGATGGCGACACAGGATACGGCAACTTCAATAATATGCAGCGGCTCGTCCGCAAACTGGAGCAGCGCCACATTGCCGCGGTCTGCATTGAAGACAAACTTTTCCCCAAGACAAATAGTTTTATTAAAGGGGGCGCCCAACCCCTTGCGGACATGCAGGAGTTCTGCGGCAAAATCAAAGCTGGCAAAGATGCCCAGAACGACTCGGACTTCTCCATTATTGCCAGAGTGGAGGCCTTCATCTGCGGCTGGGGGCTCGCGGAAGCCCTGCGTCGAGCCGAGGCCTATCATCAGGCGGGGGCAGACGGCATCCTCATTCACAGCGCCCTCTCAGTGCCGGATGAGATTCTTTCGTTCAAACAGGAATGGGGGAACCGATGCCCCGTCGTGATCGTGCCCACCAAATATTACGCCACGCCCACCGATGTGTTTCGGCAGCATGGGTTTTCAATGGTGATTTGGGCCAATCACATGTTACGAGCTGCAGTGGCCGCCATGCAGAAAACTGCGCGGACCCTTAAGGAGCAGGAACACTTACTCACCATTGAAGACAAAGTAGCGCCGGTCTCAGAAATCTTCCGTCTGCAAAACGCCGCGGAGTTACAAGAAGCAGAAGACCGGTATCTTCCCCGAGGTGCTGAGGACACCTGTGCCATCGTGCTGGCCGCATCCCGCGGCGATGAATTGGGGGAACTCACCGAGCATCAGCCCAAAACGATGGTTAAAATCCAGGGCACACCAATCCTCTCCCACATTGTTGACGCCTACCATGCGGTGGGGATCAAAAATATCGTGGTGGTCAGAGGGTATAAGAAAGAGGCCGTCAATCTGCCCAACCTGACCTATGTCGATAACAAGGACTTTGCGGAAACCGGCGAACTGGATTCCCTACTCAAGGCCCTCCAATCCAGGAAGGGCCATGTGCAGAGTACGATCATTTCCTACGGCGACGTGCTGTTCAACAAATATATTCCTCAATCTCTCTGTCAGGAGAATGATGACTGCGTCATTTTCGTCGACAGCAACTGGCAGGAGCAGACCAGCTATGCCCGCCTCGGTGGATTTACCGAGTGCACCATTCCCAATTCAAGGAAGGCCTTTAACGCCAAGATCTACCTCAAGCAATTGGGGAACAACATCCCCCAAGAATCCATCCACGGCGTATGGATGGGGTTCCTCAAAGTCTCGCCCGGTGCCGCCGGCCATATTACCGACATCATTGTGGAGATGTTGGCCAAGCAAACCAACCGCAAGGCCGGCATCCCCCAGCTGCTCCAAGAACTATTGAAACGGCAATATCCAGTCCGTGTGCTCTATACGGCAGGTCACTGGCTCGACATCAACAGCCTTGAGGATGTGGTCCAGGCAGGAAATTTTTAACGGGCCAGGATCTGATCATGCTTGATGAGCGATTAGACGATCCTCGTCCAGCTGCAGATGCAGCCGAAGGGGTGCATGAGGCAGTGCTGGCACTTCTTAAATCGGAGCCCCCAGGACGACTGTTGGATGCGCCGGCCGGTGAGGGCGCGTTTGCGTTTCGCGCGCGTGAGCGAGGCTATACAGTTGTGTGCGGGGACATTGCCCCTGCCAGGTTTCGAGCAAGCGACACGACGTGCCTGAAACTTGACTTGAATCAACCCTGGGATCTTGAAAGTGAATCCTTCGATTATGTTGTATCCATTGAGGCGGTGGAACACTTGGAGAATCCATGGCACCTTGTCCGGGAAGCGAACCGGGTGCTGAAAACGCAGGGAACTCTGATACTCACGACGCCGAACATTTTGAGCATCCGGTCGAGATTGAGTTATCTGCTGCGTGGGTACCCCAT
>DASVEA010000139.1:0-4988 GCA_036380815.1 Nitrospiraceae bacterium | reverse complement strand
GATTGTTCGCACGAGAAGGATGGAGAGTTGTGCATGCAGCGGGAAAATTGCCATATCCGCACACCGCTCTTGAAAGTCCAGGACAGCATCGCCCAATTGCTCAATAACATGACCCTGCAAGACATGATGGGTGGCACACCCCTCATTACGATTCAGTCTCCCACGGCACAAGGAGTCGAACGATGAAACTGCCGATATTTTTAGACAACCATTCCACGACACCGATGGATCCACGCGTCTTGGAAACCATGCTCCCCTACTTCGTCGAGAAATTCGGGAACGCGGCCAGCCGTAACCATGCCTTCGGGTGGGCCGCGGAAGAAGCTGTCGAAAGCGCCCGGAAGCAGATCGCGAAGCTGATCAAGGCCGATCCGAAAGAGATCATCTTCACGAGCGGCGCCACCGAATCGGACAACCTCGCGATCAAGGGCGTGCTGGAAATGTACAAGGAGAAGGGCGACCACATTATTACGTCGTCCACCGAACACCGCGCGGTGCTCGATACCGTGAAATCGTTAGAAGGTAAGGGCAAAGCGACAGCCACCTATCTCCCCGTCGATAAATTCGGGATGGTGAGTCCCGAGGATGTGCGGAATGCTATTACAGAGAAGACGATCCTCATCTCCAACATGCTGGCGAACAATGAAATCGGCACGATCAACCCGGTCAAAGAGATCGGCAAGATCGCCAAGGAGAAGGGCATTCTCTTCCACTGCGACGCCACGCAAGGTGTTGGCAAAATTCCCGTCGATGTGCAGGAGATGGGCATCGATCTGATGTCGTTCTCGGCCCATAAGATCTATGGGCCCAAGGGGGTCGGGGCGCTCTACGTGAGAAAGAAGAATCCGCGGGTTCGCATCGCGTCGCAAATGGACGGCGGCGGACACGAGCGCGGCATGCGGTCCGGGACGCTTCCGGTACCCTTAATCGTGGGATTCGGCAAGGCTTGTGAACTCTGCGAACTGGAGATGGCCAAGGACGCCACACGGTTGATTGCGATGCGCGATCGGCTGGAGGCCAGTATCATGAAGGTCCTCGAAGAAAGCTATCTGAACGGCCATCCGATCAACCGGCTCCCCGGCAACCTCAATATCTCCTTTGCCTATGTGGAAGGCGAGTCGTTACTGATGGGCATGAAGGATATTGCCCTCTCGTCCGGTTCGGCCTGTACCTCGGCCACATTGGAACCCTCATACGTGCTCCGTGCGTTGGGGGTCGGGACGGAGTTGGCACACTCCTCGATCCGCTTCGGCCTGGGCCGATTCAACACGGACGATGAGATCGACTATACGATCAAGAAGGTCATTGAGATCGTCACCAAGTTGCGCGAAATGTCCCCGCTGTACGAGATGGCAAAAGAAGGCGTCGATTTGAAATCAGTCCAATGGGCTGCCCACTAACGGCAATTGAAAATTTACAATTGTATATTATAAATTTTGGAGGGAACCATGGCCTACAGTGACAAAGTCGTCGATCATTTCAATAACCCCCGCAACATGGGGAGCTTCAAGAAGGACGAGGATGGGGTCGGCACCGGCATGGTCGGAGCCCCGGAGTGCGGCGACGTCATGAAGCTTCAGATCAAGGTGCAGAACGATACGATCGTGGACGCGAAGTTCAAAACCTTCGGTTGCGGGTCCGCGATCGCCAGCTCGAGCCTCGCCACCGAGTGGTTGAAGGGCAAGACGATCGAAGAGGCCCAGAAGATCAAGAACACCGACATCGTGCAGGAGCTGAACCTGCCGCCCGTGAAGATCCATTGCTCCGTGCTCGCCGAGGATGCGATCAAGGCCGCCCTCGCGGACTACCAGAAGAAATCTGACGGAGCACTGACCGACGTGAAGTAACGTAACAAAGGGAGCGTGCTATGGACATGACTAACGCAGAGACCCAGGCTCCGGTGATTACGCTCAGCGAGGCGGCGCTGAAAGAAGTGAAACGCCTCATCAACGTGCAGGGCCTCACTGAAGGGGGGCTCCGCCTCGGCGTGAAAGGCGGCGGCTGCTCAGGTCTCAGCTACACGATCAACTTCGACGAAAAGATCGGCCAGCACGACCAAGTCCATGACTTTGACGGTGTGAAAGTCATTGTCGACGCCAAGAGCGCGATTTATCTTCAAGGCACGCAGCTGGACTTCCAAAAAGACCTGATGGGCGGAAACTTCAAATTCGTCAATCCCAATGCCGACAAGACCTGTGGCTGTGGAGAGTCTTTCTCGGCGTAACGATTGTCAGCAGGGCATAGCAATCGTCCACGGGCATGGCAGGCTGCCATGCCCGTCTTGTCAGAAGAGGTAGCGGGATGGACCATACGCATACCCACAGTTCAGGCCCTCGTGAGCTACAGATGGCTCGCAGCATGTGCTGGCACTGCCAGTCTGAAGTGTCCGGTGAATATTTCTGTGACCGATGCGTCAAGGTCCAGCCGGTTTCGAAAGAACTCGATTACTTCACCTGCCTGGGCTTCCCCCGCCGCCTCACGATCGACCAGCACCAGCTGGAAGCCAAATTCTACGAACTGAGCCGCGCATTCCATCCTGATTTCTATCAGAACAAGAGCGCGGCCGAACAGACCATCAGCCTCGACAATTCCGCCCTGTTGAATACCGCGTACCGGACGCTCCGTGACCCGATCGAACGGGCTGAATATCTGCTCGACCTGGAAGCCGGGTCGGTGAAAGAGATTCGGAACTCTCCTCCCGCCGACCTCTTTGAAGAAATTCTTGAGCTGCAAGATACCTTGGGCGAGTACCGCGCTGCCGGTCGCGCATCAGAAACCGAATCAACACTCCGCGCGAAGCTCCAATCGGAACGGAATACGCTCGAACAGCGGCAGCGGGGCATGGAGGCCGCTCTGCAGCAACTCTTTGTTCAGTGGGACAGGCTTCAAGATCGCGGGGAAGCCACCGAGCAGGCAAGGGTCGAGCGCAGCCGAATACTGAAAGAGATGCGAGAAAATCTCTCCAACCGCACCTACGTCAAGAACATCGTGAGCGATCTCGTCTCAACCATCGGATAATCACCGTCATGGCTCGTATCGTCGGCATCGATCTCGGCACAACGAATTCGCTCGTGGCCTATATGGCGGACGGACACCCGCGCGTCATACCGGGTAGGAACGAGCGTACGATGGTTCCCTCTGTCGTAGCGATGACTGACAACGGGATGATCGTCGGCGATCCGGCGAAAGAGCACTTAACGCGCAGCCCTGAACGGACCGTCTATTCGGTGAAACGATTCATGGGGAAAAGCCTTGAAGATGTAAAGGGCGAGCTAGCCTACTTTCCCTATCATTTGACGGAACAGGGTGGAGTCATCCGGATCAAGCTCGGTGAGAAAACCTATTCGCCGCCGCAAATCTCGGCCATGATCCTGAAGGAACTGAAGCAACGGGCCGAGGCGCATCTTGGTGAGAGTATTACCAAGGCCGTCATCACCGTCCCCGCCTATTTCAACGATAGCCAGCGGCAAGCGACGAAGGATGCTGGCATGATTGCAGGGCTTGAGGTGTTACGAATCATCAATGAACCGACCGCTGCCTCGCTGGCCTATGGGCTCCAACAGAAGACTCAAGGCACGATTGCCGTTTATGACCTTGGCGGAGGAACCTTCGATATTTCTATCTTGAAGCTCAAGAACGGCATCTTTGAAGTCCTGGCGACCAATGGCGATACACATCTCGGAGGCGATGACTTCGATCGCCAGATCGCAGATCTCTTCGTCAAGGAAATCCGCGAACAGCATGATCTCGATTTGAATGCGTATCCCGACCACATGCAGGCGGTCAGACTGGAAGCCGAGCGGACAAAAATCAGACTCTCCGATGAGCTGAGGACTACGGCCATCCTCGACCTGCCGGAGGACAAAGGCCGGTATTCGAGAGATCTCACGCGCGATCAACTCGAATCTCTCACCATGGAATTGGTGGAGCGCACGCTCGGGCCCTGCCGTCTCGCCCTAAAAGACGCCGGTCTCACCCCGAACGACATTGATGAGGTGGTCCTCGTCGGAGGCTTGACCCGCATGCCGTTGGTCCGCCGACAGGTCCAGGCCCTCTTCGCCAAACAACCCCATTGGGAGCTGAATCCTGACGAAGTCGTGGCACTCGGAGCTGCCGTCCAGGCCGACATTCTCAGTGGCGGAACGACCGATCTGTTGCTGCTCGATGTGACACCCCTTTCCCTTGGCATCGAAACCATGGGCGGAGTGATGAGCAGCTTGATACGGCGCAATACGACTATCCCGGCCAGTGCCAAGGAAATGTTCACGACCTATGTCGACGGCCAAACCGGCGTGGATATCCATATTCTCCAAGGCGAACGCGAACTGGTGAAGGACAACCGCAGCTTGGCCCGCTTTCGGCTGAAGGTCCCCCCTCTGCCGGCCGGTGTCCCGCGCATCGAAGTCACATTCTTGATCGATGCGAACGGAATCCTGAACGTCTCGGCGCGGGACGTTCGCACCGGCGATACCCAATCACTCGCCGTAAAACCCTCGTATGGCTTGAGCGACGACGAGGTTGAACGGATGATCGGTGAGTCATTCAAGTTTGCGGCCGACGACTTGAAGGCACGCCAGTTCATTGAGGCTAGAACCGAGGCTGAGGCCATCCTCATGGCCACGGAGAAGGCTCTCAAGCAAGGCGCTCATTTGGTGACAGAGGAAGACCTGTCCTCGATCAAAGCCGCGATGGCCGCGATCGAGGCGGCTAAATCCGGAACCGATCACAAAGTCATCCGAGCCAAGATGGCCGGTCTCGAAACGGCTACGCATCACCTCGCCGAAGTCTTGATGGACACATCGTTGAAGGAAGCCTTGGAAAATAAGAAACTGTCGGAGTTCAGTGACGTGTGATGTGTGATGGGTGATGAGCCGGACGATCAGAAGAATCCGCCCTCAGAATTTCACCCATCACTAAGGGGCAAACAATGGATCTGAAGTGGCAGGATACCGAGGATATTGCGATCCGTTTAGTCGAAGAACATCCGG
>DASVEA010000138.1:0-3033 GCA_036380815.1 Nitrospiraceae bacterium | reverse complement strand
CGGGCTGTTCGGCGGGACCGGGGGCGTGGCGGCGCAGATCGTGGCCCGCATGTCCAACCTGTGCGATGTGGTCTGGAACAACGAGAGCAAAGACTGTTTGCATGTGATCCCCTACTAAATACGGCGTGCAGTCGGCTTCGGTGGGCTGACCAACCGGCCGGCTGAATATAAAGGGAGAGGACAGATGTTCAGAACGAGCGAGGAGGAGACAAATGGCACTGTTTAGAACAGCTGAGATTATCAAGGCCAGCAAGCTGCCGCCGGAAGGCGTCAAACTGTCAAGAATGATAGACGCGGTGTATTTCCTTCCGATTGCGTATCTAGGAGTATTCGCGACCTTTCATATGCACTTTGACCTGCTTGCGGGAGACTGGGATTTCTGGATCGACTGGAAAGACCGGCAGTTCTGGGTGACGGTGACACCTATTGTGGAAGTTATGTACCCCGGGGCGATCATGTACTACTTCTGGACGTTCTACCGGCAGCCGTTTGGTGCAACATTGAGCATCACTGGGCTCCTCGTCGGGAAGTGGATCACGATTGTGCTTGCCTGGTACTGGTGGGCCAACTTTCCTATGAACTTCGTCATGCCAGCCACCATGGTCCCCAGCGCGCTGATCCTCGACTGCACCTTGTTGCTGACGCGGAGCTGGATGCTCACAGCGATATTCGGAGTATGGGCCTTCGCGATGGTGTTTAATCCGGTAAACTATGCCCTATTCGGATACAGCCACCAACCGATGGTAGTGGATGGTCAGCTGCTCTCGCTGGCCGACTACATGGGGTTCACCTATGTGCGGACAGGGACGCCTGAGTATATCCGGATCATCGAGGTGGGGTCGCTGCGTACGTTCGGCGGACACACCGTCTGGATCTCCGCATTCTTCTCGGCCTTCATTTCCATGTTGATGTTCACCATTTGGTGGCAAGTCGGGCACTTCGTCGGCCAATCGTTCTTTTGGGTCAAGGGCAGACGGGGCAAAATGTCACGGATGAACGATACCATGATCATCGGCACTGATGCGTTTGCAGCTAGGCATGGTACGCCGGATGGGATTGGCCCTAGATTGTCAGGGGCGCGTATCGGGACTACTGGAGCTACATTAGCAGAAGGGAAATCATGAACGCCAAAAACACATTTAAATTGTGCGTGATCGGCTCCCTCGGAGTGGCGACACTGGGGCTCACCCTAGCGTTCAATGCCTCTCCCGCTGCCGCCCACGGGGAGCGCTCTCAGGAACCGTTCCTGCGTATGCGTACCGCCCAGTGGTACGACACAAGGTGGAATCCACAGAAAGTCTCCGTCAACGATGACGCTATGCTGTCGGGCAAGTTGCACATATCGGAAGACTGGCCGAGGGCCGTCGTTAAGCCGAATCGTACGTTCATCAACGTGGGCAGCCCGAGTTCGGTGTTCACGCGTCTCAGCTCGAAAGTGAACGGAATTCCAATGATGACCTCGGGTCCCATGGAGATCGGTGGGGACTACGAGTTCGTGATCAAGTTGCGGGGCCGGTTGCCTGGACATCACCACATCCACCCGATGTTGGCCGTCAATGGAGCTGGCCCGATCGCCGGGCCGGGGGGCTGGATGGATATCTCAGGCAATTATAAGGATTTTAACAACCCGGCGAAACTGCTGGTGGGCGGAACCATCGATACGGAGACCGCAGGCCTAGGGGCCGGACTCTTCTGGCATGCCCTATGGGGTGCTCTCGGGTTCGCATGGATAGCCTGGTTCTCAATCAGACCGATGTTCCTCATTCGCGCCAGGGTGCTGGCGCAAGAGGGAGGGGACGCACTGCTGAATGACCCGGTCGACCGCGTAGTAGCGTATGGCATGTTAGGAGTAACCTTCGTGTTGATCGCGATAGCGTTCTTCACGACGGACGCCATGTACCCTTATACAATCCCTCTCCAGGCTGGTGAACCAAAGATCAAAGCGACTCATTTGAAGTCGGATCTCACAATGAAGGTGCTCGCCGCAGACTACGATGTTCCTGGTCGAGCCCTGCGTATGACCATACAGGTCACCAACAGCGGTGAACATCCCCTTAGGATCGGGGAGTTCACGACGGCAGGCATCAGGTTCCTCAATAAGGTCGGCGTGGAAAACAACATGGATCCGGGCTATCCAGCTGAGATTATGGCAACAGATGGCTTGCATATAGAGGATGAGACTCCGATCAACCCAGGAGAAACCAAGGAGATCAAGCTCGACTCTAGAGACTCGCTGTGGGAAGTGCAGAGACTGATGGACCTGGTCCACGACCCGGACCAGCGCTTCGGAGGGCTCGTGATGTCTTGGGACGAGTCCGGTAATCGCCACATCAACAGTATTGCCGGTAACATCATTCCGGTCTTTACGAGGGCCACGGCAGGTTAAGGGTTTTATCACGTCCAAGCGTGACGCCGATCCGCCCCCGTCGTGAGACAGAGGCGGATCGGTTTTTTTTATCTCCTCTGCCAAATACCCCGCAGCAGACTAGTCTGCCGAAGTATCCAGTTCGGCTACGAAGGCCGGAGGCTGCGGGAGCTTCATAGAACAAGATGAATGAAGTTGACCCCTCCATCGAGACACTATGAAGCCAACTTTAATAGGGTAGCCGTTCACAGGCGGCGGAACGACACTCCCTAAGCTTTGTATTTGTTTCCCGTTCTGTTCCTGAGCGAGGTTTTACTCTCCTTCCCAAGAATGCCCACTCGGAAGAGCCGGGATGAATGGCGCGGAGAACCCTCCGAAGCTTTGGCCAAAAAATCTACGGGCTATGGAGAGTTCCGCATTCCTATGAGGATGCGCTCGAGCAGGAGCGCGGGGAGTTTAATTCTCTGGCTAAATTTATCTACAAGGTTTGCTCCTCCATTGCGTCCTGTCCAGCGCACCTCATCCGGCGTGTCATAGCTCAATGAATGATGTGCTCTTTCCTTAGGAGCCTGTCCGGCATTGACCTTTCTACTGCGGTGAGCGACAAGGTTGGACAAGCCCCTAGCCCACAATATACATGAGCACTTTCTGCTGCAATCGCCAATACT
>DASVEA010000137.1:0-3465 GCA_036380815.1 Nitrospiraceae bacterium | reverse complement strand
TTACGCCTTCTATTCTCTTCTGTTCAGGCGCGTTATCATTACACGCAAACCAACTACGACTGCCAGGAATCCCACGATTCCAACCAGTATCCATCCGAGCACACAGGAATAACCCTCGTTGCAGAAATCAAAAATAAACTGCCAAAACCCCATCATCTCAGTCTTGGCCATGCCCTTTAGAAACATCGTGTCCGCTCCTTCGCTCCTCTATTGGGACGTTAGTATAACACCTCCGCCTGTGTACTTGACAGCCTCCAAGGATTGGTGAATAATGTGCTCCCTAACTGAGTCGTTGCAGCTAAAGAAACGCGCCGGAAAATCCACGCGCATCGCGTGATGAGATTGCCCGTTGCGGATGAGGCGGGCGGATATTTGTGATGCGCGGTCCTGTACTTCGAATCTTGGCTGGGGGCCTGTGCCCGCAACTGCAGCGGCTAGCCCTGTCTGATTCATCGGCTCACGCATCACCGCACCAATCACGAAAACCTTCACATAAACCAACACAACGAAAAAGGCACGACCTCGACCCTGTCGAACGGTGGCATTCAGGGAACGAGGCCGGCCCCACTTCCGCCCAAGCCGGGCGCGGTCCTCCCTGCCGCTCCTGGTTCCACGTTGTCAGGGAAAATTCATTCACATCATTCATGCATATAAAATGGAGGTTTAGTTAAGCCATGATGAATTATAGAAACATCACACTCGCAGTTGTCGGGCTCTTCTTGTCCGTGTCGTTCCTTGCTGCCCCCGTGATGGCCGCCGAAAAGGATGGCGTCATGATGAGGGATGGCAAGATGTGGAGGATGCAGGACGGGAAGGAGATCGGCCGCATGGATCGCGAGACGACCTTGTCCAACGGCGCGAGGGTCGCGATGAGCGGCAAGATAATGATGAAGGACGGGAAAGAGATGCAGCTGCAGGAAGGTCAAATCGTAATGCTGGACGGGAAGATGATTGGGGGAGGTAAGGAAGGCAAGTAGCTCCTCAGAGTCGTTGGATCTGACGACGCCCGACGCCCTGGCGGCTGGCGGAGCTCGACGTGGCTCCGCACCGCCAGTGCGCCAGGCATCCTCGGTCTTCCTGTGAGGTCCTGAGCGATAAGATGATTGCGAAATCAACGTTCCAACCACTCAACCGGAGGCGTTTCATCCGCGTCTCCGCAGCACTTGGCTCATCCGCGCATCGAACATGCCCCCTCAGGCAGCGCCATCCGGTTTGAGGAAGCTCTGCAGTAGCATCGGGCCCTCCTTCCACATCTCGACACAAGGAACAAAGATAGAGTAGGCCGTTTGAGCAGCCGGATATTGTCGGACACCGCGCGCCGCATGGCTCTTCAAGGAAGCTGCAGGCCGATCGCAAGCGCCGCCACATAGCCTTCAGCCACTATCGTCGGAGCCAGCATGAGTTGATCACCACCACGGCGGAATATGCCATCATGCTGGTTTCGCGCTGTGCGCAGTCCGTTCGCGACATACGGAGGGGCAGCATGGACGCGATCCGTCAGTGTATCATCGAAGTACAATTGCGACGTGAACGCGAAACGCCGCTGGGCCACAGGCGCGGTGCGAATCTTGAAGTGAATATGTACCGTCCGGCCAGGATACCAGCCGGGATATATGGTGACGAACCGAGCCTCGCCGTGCGCGTCGGTTACCTGATAGCCACGTAAAAACTTCTGGCCAATGGTGTTGAAACCCGGATCCTGCACATCCGAGTAGACGCCCAGTGCATCGCAATGCCAGATGTCCACCTGGGCACCTTGCAGCGGCTGACAGTCTTCGGCGTTGAGACGCGAGATTCGTAGTGTCAGAGCTAGTGGCGTACCGGGCCTGACTCGCCCGTCGGTCGGATCTGAGCGAATGTCGGAGCGATTCAAGCGCTCGTCAACGAAATAAGGACCTTCAGTTTGCTCTGGTCTGATCACACATGAGGGGCCAGGCATGCCTGCAACAGCCCGTCTGGAGTTCAGACTGCCAGCCATCAGCCAGGCCATACCCGTGATACCCAGATATGCCACAACTTCACGGCGGGATAGGAGACGCCCCGCAGGCGTGCCTTCATGCGTCATTGGTATTCTCCATCTTTCGAGCGTGCCAGCGTGTCAAGCAAGCCGGCAGTGGCGTCCCGGGCGCGAGCGTAGCAGACCAGCCCCCATGATTCATCAAGGTTCGTCGCAGCCGCGTATCCGCGCTTGCAGCAGAAGCATCATGAATCATGCGGGCTAGTATCGCTCCATCAGCAACATCGATGTCCCATCATACCGCTGGAACTGGTCGAGACACTATTCGATTGTACGCACAATGTTGGAACGCCGCGCGCCGCGAATTGAGGGGCCGACATCCCCGAACCTCTTCGTTGTGTCCTTCTCTGTAGCAGGCCTAAAAAATTGACAGACTAAGGACGCTATGCCAGGATGCCACTCGTGTAGGATATTCAGTCTGCGAAAGGCGCTGAAGGCGATTTGAAGAAACTGGCGGCATGGGTGGGCTTGTAGGGAGGTAGGGGAATCATGAGTGAAAGAAAGACCACCATTCTCTTCAAGAGAGGATCGACCCGCTCATCGGAGCATGAATGGCTCGGGCCGGAATCCCATATGCCGAATCTGAGTCGGGAACTTCGACGTCGTGAACCGAGGGGAATAGGCTTCTCTTCTGGTTGGATAGTGGGGGTGATGTTTGCGGCGGGCGTGGCAGCAGGATGTCTTGTGATGCGCTTCTTCGACCGACGGTCTCGGGCCTCATAGCAGGATGCTGAAAAAGTCGCTCTTCTCACCCGCCCGACCCCGGCGCGCCGAGACGCGCCTTTTCCCATGCGTCGTTCTCGCCTCGAATGCATCCTCAACGTAGCCCACTCGGAGAACAAGCTGTCTTGGCAGCTTGGGGTGGGCGGGTGAAAAGAGCTACGCCTCCGCTGCTTTCATCGACTGCGGCCTTGCTGGACGGCCTTTTTGAGCATCCAGCGGAAACGTTCTCTTCTTGACCAAGAACTCTGCAGAAATTTCCCCCCTCGCAGCCCGCTAGATCCCTCTCGTCCTCAGCGCGGTCCATTTCGATACAAGAGGTGATCGGCTTCGATCTGCGAGAGTAGATCGTCCAGTGCGGCTTGGACCGCTTCTGCAATGGGGGTCTGATCTGAAGCCGTGATCCACCGGACACTCGACCCTACCGCTTCTTTTTCCACCAGGTAAGACTTGATCGGGGGCTTCTCCGATGAGCCCAGGGCTGATTCAAGGCGCAGACTGTAGCGATAGTTGCTGCCGGACCGCATTGTCAGCCAAGCTTTGACGGTCAGGGTGAGATCGGCTGGTTTGTCGCCTACCGAGGCAAATGTCTGACGCGCCTGGATATAGTCGATCGCGGCAGCTCGAAGATCCTGTGCCGGCCACTCAAGCAAGGTAATGCCTGGCATATGGTCGGCTCCTTTCGTTGCGAGAAAGGGCACAATGACTTGTAGTGATTGTGTGATGGG
>DASVEA010000136.1:0-3688 GCA_036380815.1 Nitrospiraceae bacterium | reverse complement strand
TTCAAGGATTTCGCAAGCGGTGCGCTAATTGAAGGTATTGTGTCGCGCGCGAAGAAGTTTGCCGTCAAGCGGGCGATCGCGGAGGAAGGTCGTGGCCTTCGGTCCGAGGATTTAATCCGTGCCATTCGGGAGGAGTTTAAGGAACACGAAGACCTGCCCAATACGACCAATCCTGACGATTGGGCGAAGATCTCCGGGAAAAAAGGCGAAAAGATCGTGCATCTTCGTACGATTAGCGGGGGCCCTGGCGACTCGCGTCAGATCGAAACGGTGACGACCGGGCACTATCTCTAGCAGGATGCTGAAAAAGTCCGCCACCGGCGTCCTCGCGTCGCTCAGAGGCTCAACGTACCGAAGCGTACGCTTCGCCTCTTCGCTCGCTGCGGCCTTGCTGGACGGGCTTTTTGAGCATCCTGAAGCCAATTTGACATTGGCGCATATGGAAGATTCCATCGGCGTTTTGTGTGTAAACTGAGTTTTTCACCAGCCTTCTAAGACGTCGCACCCATGCAGGAATCTACCGCATTGACGACTCCCCGCATACTGGGAACAGAAACAGAATTCGGCATCGCGTCACGCGATCCTACCTCCGCAGATCCCGTCTCAAATTCCATCGCCGTCATCGGACACTATCCGGGCCTCCCGGCTCCGCTGGCCGTCTGGGACTATGAAAATGAGAACCCTTTGCTCGATGCGCGTGGATTCGAAGTCGAGGGGGAGCGGGAGCGGCCCAATCCCGAGTACAATCGTCAGCTGAATAAGGTGTTGGCCAATGGGGGGCGCCTCTACGTCGACGGCGCCCATCCGGAATACTCCACGCCCGAGTGCACCAACCCGCGAGAAATAGTGGCCTTCGAACGAGCCGGTGAGCGTATCCTTGCCCAGTGCCTCGAACAGATGGCGCGCACCACCGGACGAGATCATTGTGTGCTGTACAAGAACAACTCGGACGGCAAGGGGAACAGCTACGGCTATCACGAAAACTATTTAATGTCTCGCGCGGTTCCCTTCGAGCGCATTGTGAAGGTCTTGACGCCGTTCTTTGTGACGCGGTCCATTTTCGCAGGGGCAGGCAAGGTCGGCGCAGAGAATCAGACCAGCCCAACGGATTATCAGATCTCGCAGCGTGCGGATTTCTTCGAGTGCCTCGTCGATCTCAATACGATGGTCAGGCGCCCCATCGTCAATTCACGCGATGAGCCTCATGCGGAGTATGGCAAGTATCGGCGGTTGCACGTGATTGTCGGAGATGCCAACATGGCGGAACTTTCGACCTACCTCAAGGTCGGTACGTTGGCCATTGTCCTGGACCTCCTCGACGCCGGGGCAGATCTGCCGCAGTTCGAGTTGGACGATCCGGTCCGAAGCATCAAGCAGGTTTCCCGTGATCTGGGCATGAAGGAGACGCTCAAACTTACGGGGGGGCGCTCAACGACGGCGGTGGCGATTCAACGAGCCTATTTGAAGGCCGCCATGGGGTACTATGCCTGCCGCGAACTCTCCCAAGTCACGAAAGATATTTTCGTTCGCTGGGAAGACGTGCTGGATAAGTTGGAGCAAGATCCTCGGCTCTTGGTGCGTGAGTTGGATTGGGTGGCAAAGCGTCAGATGATGGAATCCTATATGGAGCGAAAAGGCTGTGGGTGGGACGATTCTCGCGTACGGCTGATGGACCTTCAGTATCACGACGTCCGTCCTGACAAGGGCCTCTACTTTACGCTCGAGCGCAGCCACGTGATCGAGCGAATCGTGCAGGAGGTCGAGATTGCGCGAGCGGAGTTCACCCCACCTCCGGGGACGCGCGCCTATTTCCGTGGACGATGTATCAGCAAGTTCGCGAAGTCGCTTTATGGGGTCAGCTGGACCTCGGTGCTCTTCGACGTCGGCAACAACCAGGTCAAAAGAGTGCCCTTGATGGACCCGCTCCGAGGCACGGCCTCGCTGACGAGCGACCTCCTCGATCAGGTCGAGACCGTTGACGCATTGCTGGCAAAGCTCAAGGCCTGATGAACAGGGCTCCCTCGCGATTTACACTATGAAATTGCCATTTCTCCCCAACCACGACGACCCGAGTTTCTTCGACTTCTTGACAGAGCACCATCCTACGCTGACTCCAACCGGCCGCAGCGGCTACTTATTGTCCCAGGCCGCAGTCGAGCCGATGCGCGGGGCTGGCTCGGTGAGCGTTCCCCATGCCACCACAGTGCTGGCGATCAAGTATCAACAGGGTGTGGTAATTGCCGGAGATCGTCGAGCGACGGAAGGATTTCAAATCGCCGAGCGCCGGATCGAGAAAGTCTTCAAGATTGACGAATATTCCGCGATGGCGATCGCCGGCGCGGCTGGTCCCTGCATCGAAATGGCCAAGCTGTTCCAAGTCGAGCTGGAGCATTACGAAAAGTTAGAGGGTGTGCAACTGTCTTGTGAGGGGAAGGCCAACAAGCTTGGACAGATGGTCAAGGCCAATCTGCCGATGGTTTTTCAAGGGCTGGTCGTTATGCCGCTCTACGTCGGCTACGACGTGAAGCGTGCAGAAGGTCGCATCTTCAAATACGATCTCGCTGGTGGCCGGTACGAAGAGTCGGACTACCATGCCATAGGGTCAGGCGGGAAAGATGCACGCAATACGATGCGGGAGCATTTCCTCAAAGGGTTGGCTGAGCCGGATGCTCTGAAGTTGGCCCTGCTGGCTCTGTACAATGCGGCAGATGATGATGTCGGTACTGGTGGGCCGGATCTTGTGCGGGGCATTTACCCCACCGCGAAGATCGTCAATGCGACCGGCATTACCGATGTCTCCGACCCGCAGATCCGTGGCATCTATGATGGGTTGATTGCCACCCGGCGTTCCAAGGAGAACTAAGCATGCCGATGCCCTATTACGTCTCGCCCGAGCAGATGATGCAGGACAAGGCGGAGTATGCCAAGAAAGGCATCGCCAAGGGCCGCTCCATCATTGCCATCGAATATGTGAACGGGATACTTCTCGTTGCGGAAAACCCCAGCGCCTCGCTGTATAAAATCTCCGAGATCTACGACAGCATCGCCTTTGCGGGGGCCGGCAAGTACAGCGAGTTTGAAAATCTCAGGAAGGCCGGCATCAGGCACGCGGATCTCAAGGGATTCATGTACAGCCGGGAAGATGTGACGGCCCGTTCTCTCGCGAACGGCTACTCTCAAAGCCTTGGCACCATTTTCAGCCAGGAGCTGAAGCCGCTGGAGGTGGAAATTCTGGTGGTGCAGGTCGGGCACAACGGCCAGGCCAACGAAATGTATCGTATTTCCTTCGACGGCAGCATCATCGATGAGCGTACTTTTGCGGTCATCGGAGGCAAGTCCGAGGCCGTGCAGGCCTTGCTCAAGGAGAAAGGCCTGACACAACCCCCTGAACTTCAGGCTGCTCTCACCCTCTGTATCGCCGCACTCGAACAAATCGGGAACCAGAAACTCTCGCTGGAAAGCCTAGAGGTGGCGATTCTGGATCGCGCCCGAGACGGCAGAAGGTTTCGCCGTCTAACGCCATCCGACACCAAACAGCTCCTCTCCACTTAGCAAGATGCTGAAAAAGTCGCCCAGCTTCGTTCTCAGCTCGTCGAAATCCTCAACGTACCCCCGAAGGGTACGCCTCCGGTTTCAACTCTCCTGCGGCCTTGCTGGACGAACTTTTTGAGCATCCTGCCAGGTATTC
>DASVEA010000135.1:0-3496 GCA_036380815.1 Nitrospiraceae bacterium | reverse complement strand
CACGGATCGGCGATTATGTTTCCTCAGAGCACCAGGCTGGCGAAAACGCTTTCGCGAGGATCAATCAGCGACCACTACAGGCAGGGCTTGTCGTGGTGTCAGATACGGCAGAGTCAGGTGCGGCTCCGAATCTGCCGGAAGAGGCGCTTGCTCGCCTCGGAGAAAGTCTACAACGGGACCTGGGCCGTGCGATTCCTGTGGAGATAACAGAGTTGATCCCAGCCGACCGTATCAGGCCGCAGCCGCATGGGGATTGGGCCCAGTTCGTAGAACTGGGGCGGCAACGCGGGCTCGAGTACCTGGCCGTCGTGGTTGTCTCCAGTACCGAGCAGGAATATCCCGTAACGCTCTTTCTGGGACGGACCACGCACGCACAGCCTGGGTTTCGTCGGGATAACTGGTCGCTGCTGGAATTTGCCCTATTAGACTTGAAAAACAATCTGACCTTGATGCAGGCCGAAGGACGGGGCTGGGCCACACTGGATCGTCCGAGCGCGCCAGGGATCAATCAATGGTATCCGGCTGTCTACCTACGCCCTCAGGATCAGCGGCGTATCTGGCCTCCGACGTACGAGGGCGCGCCGAATACGCTGCGTGTCGTGTCATTTGAACAAGCGGCTAAGCGACTGGTGCTGAAGCTCCAGAACTCGTGGTTCGGGGTATTGGAATCCGAGGCGACGGATCGGAAAAGCAGTTCGTAGGCGCTGCGAAATAGCCGTGCGTGACGCACGACGGTTGATCTGGTTCAATTTGTCTATCTGGTCTGTCTGGTTCAACCAAACAAACGAGACAGATCAGATAAACAAGAGAGACCAGCCGGATCTCGCGCTTCACGCGGCGCAGTCTACGCACTGTCCCCTTCGGGCTCTGTTTGGTGAGGGTCCGACGGGGACTATTAGTCTTTGAAGCCCTCGGAATGGATAGTGTACAATGCACCGTTCAGCTCATGCGGTCGCGTCGGTTAACCCTGTGGAGGATGCTGTTATGGTCACGCGGAGTAAGGGAGGGAATGTCCGAGGTCTTGTCGCAGGTATCGGTCTGGTCATGAGTACCTTCGCGTTTACTATCCTGCCGAGTGAACCCACAGCCGTAGCCGCCGGGGTTCCAGCTGGGCTGACTCAAGGATTTTCAGAGATCGTCAAGCAGGTCACGCCAGCGGTGGTAAACATTGCTGTGACCGGGGGTGGGGAAGGCGGGGGACGAGGCCGGAGATCGCCGGTTCCCCCGGGTCCCTTTGGTGGACCTCCGGGTGAAGAGGCGCCAGGGGGTGAACTCCCGACTCCTCCGCCGATGCCTCCGGGTGGAGGGCATGGACGCCCTGATCAGAGCGCCGGATCCGGCGTCATTTTCGATCCGAACGGATTTATCGTAACCAACAACCACGTGGTCGAAGGCGCCACGCAGATCACCGTTACGCTCAGTGATCGACGTGAATTCAGCGCGAAAGTGGTGGGCACTGATCCGAAGACGGACTTGGCCGTGGTCAAGATCGAGGCGAAAAATCTCCCGGCCTTAAAATGGGCTGAGTATGAGAAATTGCAGGTCGGCGATCTTGTGTTAGCGGTCGGCAGTCCGTTCGGACTGAGTTCCACCGTGACCCTGGGCATCATCAGTGCCTTGGGCCGCGGCAATGTCGGCATTGCAGACTATGAAGATTTCATCCAGACCGACGCCGCAATTAATCCGGGCAATTCCGGCGGGGCGTTGGTCAATGTGACCGGCGAACTCATCGGGATCAATACGGCAATTTTCTCAAGGACCGGCGGGTCGGAGGGGATTGGATTTGCCATTCCCAGCAGTATCGCATTGGATATCGTTGACAGTCTGCAGAAGACCGGCAAGGTTGTGCGCGGCTGGATGGGGGTCGCGATTCAAGAGATCACACCGGCGTTGGCCAAATCCTTCAAGCTCCCGGAACAGCGCAAAGGAGTGCTCATCAGCGATGTGAATGAGAACGGCCCCTCCCATACTGCGGGCGTGAAGCGCGGCGATGTGGTGGTTGCGTTCAACGGGAAAGAAGTCCAAAACGTGAGTCAGTTGCGAAACCTCGTCGCGCGCACGATTGTCGGCAAAGATGCGCAGGTGAAGGTTTTGCGAGATGGCAAGGAAGAGACTATCACGGTGAAGGTGGCTGAGCGACCGACGGATGAAATGTTGGCGAAGAAGGAGCCGTCAGCTCCCAAGGAACCGGTCGAGACGGTGAAGCCGCCGGATAATGTCCTGGCCTCGCTCCGTGTGCAGGGGTTGGATACGGCCACGATGAGTCAATTGAACATCCCGGCGAAAATGACGGGTGTGGTCGTGACGTCGGTCGAGAGCGGCGGCTCAGCGGAAGCGGCGGGTCTGCAGCGCGGCGATGTGATTCAGGAAGTGAACCACGAAGCTGTAAAGACGCTCGAAGACTACCAGAAAGCCTCGAGCAAGTTGAAAAAAGACGAATTGGCCGTCCTGCTCCTGAGCCGGCAAGGGAATAACCTGTTTGTCGCGGTCAATCCCAAGTAACGCGCATGATACTAGCCGCGACCGCTCAGATGCCGAGCGGTCGCGGCCAGCCATCGGATGAACGGATCGTATGTCTAACGGCCTGAGTTCACTTAACAAGTGGCTGCAAGACACGATCTTCAAGCCGCTGGAAGATAAGAAAATGCCGGTGATGGAGCACCTCGTGGAGCTCCAGGTACGGGTGACGCGCGCGGTGATCATCACCGCCGTGGTGTTTGTCGGCACGTTTTTCTATGCCGACATGTTGGTCAGGTGGCTTCGCATCCCCCTCCAGAACATGTTTATGCCGGGCTCCCTGTCGTGGGTGCCGACCGATCTGCCGACTGTTCCGTTCGTCTTTCTCGCGCCGGCTGAAGCGTTATGGCAAAACGTCAAGGTGGCCGGGCTCTTTGCTCTCGTCGCCGTGACCCCGTACATGCTGTTGGAAGTCTGGCAATTCGTCGTGCCGGGACTTCATGCGCAGGAGCGGCGCTTTGTCGGGCCGTTTGTGCTGTTGAGCACTGTGGCCTTTTATGCAGGGGTGGCCTTTTCATTTTTTTTCGTGCTTCCGTTTGCGCTCAATTTTTTGGTGTCCTACGGCGTCAACGCCGGCTTCATTCCTCAGATCTCCATTGCGCAGTATGTCGGATTTGCCCTGTGGTTCTTGATGATATTCGGGCTGATCTTCGAAGTCCCGCTTGCGATTACTCTTATGGCGAAGCTTGGCTGGGTCGATGCGCCATTTCTCAAGCGGTATCGCAAGTGGGCCCTGCTGGGGTCGTTCATCTTTGCCGCAATTCTTACCCCCACGCCCGATCCCTTCAACCAATGTCTCATGGCCCTGCCGATGTATGTTTTCTACGAAGTCGGCATTTTGAGCGCAGGGTTTTTCAACAAGAAGAAGCCGGTGACGGGAGAGTCGAGCGTGCCGGCCATAGCCACCGCAGGGGCAGGAAACGGCAAGGTGCCGTCGGTGGGACTCCCTAACGTGGGAGGGGGAGACTACGTCGGCGTG
>DASVEA010000134.1:0-5434 GCA_036380815.1 Nitrospiraceae bacterium | reverse complement strand
GGGTTTTACTACGGTGCGAAGATCGGCGTGTTGGGTCTCAATGGATCGGGGAAAAGCTCGCTGCTCAGGATCATCGCCGGAGTCGATCAGAACCACACGGGAGAGATTACCCGATCGAAGGGCTACAGCGTGGGTCTGCTTGAACAGGAACCGCAGCTCGATCCGGACAAGACCGTGAAAGAAATCGTCGAAGAGGGCAAAAAAGAACTTGTGGCCATGCTTCACGAATACGACGCGGTCAGCAATAAAATGGGTGAGGCCACTCCCGATGAATTGGAGAAGCTCCTCGAGAAGCAGGCCCAGCTGCAAGAGAAGATCGAAGCGGCGAACGGATGGGAATTGGAAAACGTGCTCGAACTCGCCATGGACGCGCTGCGCTGTCCACCGCCGGATGCAAAGATCGGAGTCCTCTCCGGTGGCGAGAAGCGCCGGGTAGCCCTGTGCCGCCTCATGATCCAGGAGCCGGATATATTATTGCTCGACGAGCCGACGAACCATCTCGATGCCGAATCGGTCCAATGGCTCGAACAGCATCTTCAGCAATATAAAGGCACGGTCATCGCCGTGACGCACGACCGCTACTTCCTCGACAACGTGGCCGGCTGGATTCTCGAACTCGATCGCGGCCATGGCATTCCATTCCAGGGGAACTACACATCCTGGTTGGAGCAGAAGCAGGTGCGGATGGAAAAAGAAGAAAAAGCTGAATCGAAGCGCCGCAAGTCTTTGGAACACGAGTTAGAGTGGATTCGCATGTCGCCGAAAGCCCGTCAGTCGAAGGGCAAGGCGCGGCTCAACCGCTATGAGGAATTGGTAAATCAGAGACAGGACGCGCAGGCCGAAGATTTGGAGATTTACATCCCGCCGGGCCCACGGCTGGGCGATGTGGTCGTCGAAGCCAAGGGCGTCAGCAAGGCCTACGGGGACAAGGTCCTCTACGAGAATGTGAACTTCAGTCTCCCCAAAGGCGGCATTGTCGGTGTGATCGGTCCGAACGGAGCCGGTAAGACGACGATGTTCCGCATGATCATTGGAAGTGAGAAACCGGATGCGGGGTCAATTAAGGTTGGTGAGACGGTCAAGCTGGGCTACGTGGACCAGGATCGCAGCCTGGACCCGGACAAATCCGTCTACGACATCATTTCCGAGGGCCACGAGACCATTATGCTCGGCAAGGCCGAAGTCAACGCCAGGGCCTACTGCGCACGGTTCAACTTCGCGGGCACCGATCAGCAGAAAAAGGTGAAGGACATCTCCGGCGGCGAACGCAACCGGGTGCACCTGGCCCGTATGTTGAAAGAGGGGGCGAACCTCGTTATCCTTGACGAACCGACCAACGATCTCGACATCAACACCTTGCGCGCGCTCGAAGAAGGATTGGAAAGTTTCGCCGGCTGCGCCGTCATAAGCAGTCACGATCGGTGGTTTCTGGACCGGATCGCGACCCACATTATGGCGTTTGAAGGCGACAGCAAGGTAGTCTGGTTCGAAGGGAACTACAGCGAGTACGAAGCGGACCGGAAGAGGCGGCTGGGCAAAGAAGCCGATCAGCCGCACCGCATTCGCTACAGGAAACTGACACGCTAATAACGCATCCTTCCTTATGGTACCGCTCGTACTTATTACCGGTGCGGCAGGGCTCATCGGCCACTATATCATTAAGACGGCCCCACTCTGGGCTCCGCAGTGGGACGTGCGTGGCATTACCAGGCAAGATGTCGATCTGACCGATGCCGCGTGCCTGACCGGTGTCGTTCATTCGCTGAAGCCCATGGCGATCATTCACTGTGCGGCCCTCAGCCGGACGAAAGACTGCGAGCAAGATCCTGAACAGGCCCGCCGCATCAATGTGGAGGCCACCGCGCACCTCGCGCAGCTGTCCCAGGACATTCCCTTCATCTTTCTCTCCAGCGGGGAAGTCTTTGATGGGAAGACGGGCTGGTACAGCGAGGCGGATGAACCGAACCCGATTAACGTCTACGGCCAGACTAAGCTGGAAGCCGAACAGGCCGTCTTCCGGAATCCCAGACATACAGTCGTTCGGATTGTCCTGACTGCCGGAACTTCGGAGACCGGCGACAGGAGTTTTGTCGAAGATATGTGTCGGGTCGCCAAGGCCGGCAAGGACGTGACACTCTATGCCGACGAGTTCCGCTGCCCGCTTCCGGCCAGCGTCATCGCCCGAGTCATCTGGGAATTATTCGATTGCAAGCAGCCGGGTCTTTATCACCTGGGCGGGAGCGAACGGCTCTCGCGCTGGGAGATTGGTGAAGTCTTACTGCCGTGGTGTCCGGAGTTGAAAGGCCGCCTGGTGAATGGTTCCGCAAGGAACCACGTAGGGAGTCCCAGGCCCGCCGACCTATCACTCCGCTGCGACAAGATCCAGAGCCTCCTGTCGTTTCGCATTCCGGGGTTTCGTGAGTGGCTCGCCGGACGGTCACGCCGAGGTACGGACTTGTGGGATTATCTCGACCGAAGTCCGTGAGGTGTGAGGCGTGGGCTAGGGGGCCTGCTTGAGAGCGGCGAGGCGCGTCCGGGCTGTGGCGGCTTCTTTGCTGGTTGGATAGAGACGGATCACATCTTCGTACAACTGCTTCGCGTGGGGCAGGTTCATCTGGCGCTCTTCGAACTCGGCGGTTTCGAGCAGTTCACCGGCCTTGTCGCCGGAACAGCTTAGCAGCAGAAAGCAGCAGAGGAGACAGAGCATGAGTCGTGCGGTCATCTTGGTTGTCCTTTCCGTAGGCATCCTACTGGTTTGACGCGTTGCTACCCACCCGGCCAGATCGTGATCCAACCGAATCGATGCCATAGCGCGGCGCCGCAATGCCTTCGCTTCGACAGTGAGGGCAGCGGCTTGGGCTCGTCAGACGGCTGCGGTCACGAAAGACAAAGTCACAGCTCTGACAGCGTGCCGGGTCCAGGATGAACCGCCTTGTCTTGTCGCGCGCGATGGTCTTCACGACATGGGTCAGATGCTCCTCGACCTGCCGCTCGGGAATGCCCAGCATCTGTGCCAACTGGTAAGACGACAGACTGGCGCCCGTGATCAAGTCGATGATCCGTTGACGCGGCGTCCGCTCGGGAGGCAACATGACGCGACATCGTAAGGGATTCGGCTCACCGAAGCCAAGTGGCCCAGCATCGCGCTGGTTTTGGCCCAAGCACCAAATGCTTGACAGGGGTAGAAGAAAGGCAAAAGAAGAGCCCTATGGTCTATTGGTTCAAAGTACTCCTCACCACAGTTGCCGCTGCGACCGTGTTGGTGATGGGCCTGCTGATTGTCTACAGACTCAGCAGTGCGCCTTCCCGCGGCAAGAAACTGGTCCGGGCGTTAGGGATTACTCGCCCCGCCATCGTCGCCCATCGCGGAGCTTCCTATCTTGCGCCGGAAGAGACGAGGCCCGCGTATCTGTTAGCTCGTGAGCTGGGCGCGGACTACCTTGAATTTGACATTCAGCGCACCAAAGACGGTGTGCTCATCGTCTTGCACGATGACGATCTCTCTCGCACCACCGATGTCGATGATGTGTTTCCCGGTCGCGGGAAGGACACGATCGACACGTTCACCTTTGCCGAGTTGCAGCAGTTGGATGCCGGATCCTGGTTTAATCGGCATGCTTCCGATCGGGCTCGCGATTCGTTTCGAGGTCTCCGCATTCTTCGCCTGGAAGACGTGATCGATATTGCCGAGACCGGCTCGCATCGGCCCGGACTCTATATCGAGACGAAGGCCGCGCTCCGGTTTCCGGGAATCGAGCAGCAGCTCGTGACCATACTGACGGCACGTGGATGGATCGATCACGCAGAGTCAGCCAGCCCAGCGCGGGTCATTTTCCAATCCTTTGAACCTGAAAGCCTGGCACGCTTCAAAATATTGGCAGTGGAGATTCCGAGGCTCCTCCTCATTGACGAAGTCATGATGAGCAAAGCAGGTTGGGAGTCACTCCTTAAGACGGCCGCCGAGATCGGAGTGGGGGTCGGAACGTGGGGATACCGATGGGCTTTTGGTCCGCATTGGTCGGTCAACGATGCGCCCACACGGTATGTAATGACCTGGCCCTGGTACACAGGCCAAGCGCATCGGGCTGGATTGTTCGTGCATTCCTGGACGATCGACGATCGTTGGGAAATGTGGATGGTGATGCTGAGCGGTGCCGACGGCATCTTCACAAATCGAGCCGAGCTAGCCCTGGCCACGTATAGCAGATCAGAGCCTATCGATCTCGACAAGCTGTGGAACACGATCGGTTATTAGGGAACCCTTCCGGCCAACCTGGATGGCCCCTGTCACTCTGTGACGAGTGACAAGGACAGCAACGACGGGCAATAGACGATTCCACCCTTCCATTCATCGAAGCCACTTGCATAAGCACGACCGTTTAGGCGCTCTCGGCCTGCCCTTTGCCCAAGCTTGCCAACTTCTTGTTATACTACCGCGATCGGCACCACTAACCTTTTCTGTTCCTCAGAATGAGCCTACTCGACTGGAATGAACTCGCCGAACTCGCGCTGAAACGCGTGGGTGCCTCCGGGTCTGAGTACGGCGATATCCGCCTCCTCGACAGCACGACCCAGACCATTCGCGGCGAAGATCGCCGCATCGCTTCCATTCAAGAAGCACAGGACAGCGGGTTTGGGATCCGCGTCCTCTATCACGGAGCCTGGGGATTTGCAGCGAGCTCTATTCTCTCGCTGGAAGAAGCCCCGCGTGTGGCTGAATTGGCGATCGAGATCGCTAAAGGCTCCGCGTCCCTCGCGAGTGAAAAGGTGAAACTTGCCGATGAGCCGGTCCATCGAGACCGGGTCGTCACGGCGCGGCGGATCGATCCGTTTGCCGTCGCGCTCGAAAACAAAACGGCGCTGCTCCTAGAGACGATGGAGTATGTCCATCGTCAGCCCGGCATCATGCGGAGCAGTGCGAGCCTGTGGGCCCGTCAGGACCGCAAGCTCTTTGTGTCGACCGAAGGGTCGCGACTGGAATTCAACCTCCTTGCCGTGAGCGGGGATTTCGATGCCACGGCGGTTCATGACGGGCGGTTCGCCTCGCGGAGCTTCAATACGCCTCATCTTCGGATGGGTTATGAGTTGATCGAGGACACTAATTTCCTGGCCGAGGCCCCGCGCATCGCGTCTCAGGCCGTCGAGAAAGTGAAGGCGCCCACCACCGAGCCAGGACGATTCGATCTCGTCCTCGATCCTGAACATCTGTCGCTCACCATGCACGAGTCCTGCGGCCACCCGAGCGAGCTCGACCGCGCGCTCGGGTACGAGGCTAACTATGCCGGCACCAGCTTTCTCACGACCGAAAAACGAGGAACCTTTCGAGTCGGCTCCCCGCACGTGAATCTTGTGGCCGACAACTGCGAACCGAAGACCCTTGCCGCAACCGGCTACGACGACGATGGCGTGGCCTGCCAGCAATGGGACATTGTGC
>DASVEA010000133.1:0-9110 GCA_036380815.1 Nitrospiraceae bacterium | reverse complement strand
TCTGCTGACCACGGCTCGCATCAACATTAAATGCGGCTATTGCACCCCATCCCGCGAAGGGAAACGCGCGATCGTGGTCCTGACAGTCTCAAACACAGCTAAAGCGCTCACTATCTTGCAGAATCAATCACTCGACGAGTTTTAGCGATGACTGACGGGCCTCACGCCTCCTGGTCTCGCAGTCTGGTTTTTCTCTTCGTACCCTTTCTTGTCGCTACCCTGGCTGCTTGCGGCGGCGCCCCCAAACCTACCTATTTCCCAGGCTACCCGATTGGGTTTGTCGAGCGTGGTGTCGCCTCATGGTATGGTCCAGGGTTTCATGGGAACAAGACGGCAAATGGCGAACGGTATGACATGCATCAGCTGACGGCTGCTCATCGGACCTTGCCACTCGGTTCAATTGCTGTGGTTCGATCAATGAGTACTGGTCAACAGGTGACCGTCCGCATTAACGATCGTGGGCCCTTTGCCAGGGGGCGGGTGCTCGATCTTTCACTCGCCGGGGCGCACGCGCTGGGGATGACCGGGGCTGGAACCGACCAGATTGAATTACGAGTGGTTGGGTATCAAGGGCGGACTGCCGATATGGGGGTCTTACGAGTGCAAGTCGGGTCCTTTTCCGATCAGCAGAATGCACTCAACCTCTTGGAGCGTACAAAACATTTCTACTTAGATGGCAGAATCCAGGTTGTCGATCTGTCAGAAGGAAAGCGATATCGAGTTCAGGTTGGCCGGTTTGTCAGGGAAGCCCAGGCAGAAGCCGCCGCCTCCCACCTCGAATCCTCCCTTGGGCTCCAGGCCTTTGTATTTCGAGACGACTCATAATAATGCCAGCCTCATCCAGCCAGCCTTTCAAATTCTTTATTTGTTCTGCGGATATGCAATGCAACTGTTTGATATTGCGGCGTGTTTACAGCATGTGCTTGCTCGCCACTCCGTCCTATGGTACATATACAGTCCAATGGATACAGGTCGGTTAGGCCCCTATCACATCACTTCCTTTTACCAAATCTCACATTGTCGGTCCACGGCGATAGGGGACAGCCCAGGGACTCCATGCGATTCCGGCCCGACCGGCACAGTCGATCGCCTCTAATACATTACCAGCCATGGATGTTCTAATCCTCTTAGGTCTTATTGTTATTTCAGCTGTAATATCCACGGCCGAAATCGGTTTCTTTGCGGTCAATGAAACGAAGCTGAAGGCGCTCGCCCAAACTGGGAATAAGCGCGCGAAGCTAGCGCTCCATCTCCGTAGTGACCCTCAAAAGCTCCTCTCAACCATTCTGGTCGGCGACCGGCTGATCGGCGTGGCGACACCGATGTATGCCACATTTCTCACTCTGAGCATTTATGGAGGCCAGACAATTCTTGACGAAGCGATTGCCGTCATGGTCGGTTTGCTGACGTTTGTCAGCTTGGTGGCGGTCGATGTGATCCCTAAGACGCTAGCAGCCAAGTTTTCGGTACCGGTGACTCTGAATATGGCCTATCCCGTTTACGGGGTTCAGCTACTTCTTAAGCCATTATTGTTCGTGATCGTGCCGATGATCTACAAACTCACAGGAGGGAAAGGACTGACGCTCCCTCTCGTCACCGAGGAAGAGTTGAAGATCATGCTGGATGAGGGGGGTAAGACCGGGACGATTGAGTTTGAAAAGGTGAAAATGATCAAGAACGTCTTCCAGTTGAAAGATATTACAGCGGAAGACGCGATGACTCCTCGTCTCTATGTGTTTTCATTGGACGGTAATCTGTGCCTGAAAGAGGCTCAGGAACTCCTTTATAACTCAAAATACTCGCGGATCCCCGTATATGACGGGACGCTCGATAACATCACGGGCATTCTTTACAAGTCGAGGGCATTGACCGAACTCGCCAAAGGGCAGAATGAGTCTAGACTCAAGGACATTGCCTATCCCCCGCTGTTCGTTCCCGCCGGCAAGACGGCGGACGACCTCATGAAGCAGTTTCAACAGGAAAAACGGCATATGGCCGTCGTGGTCAACGAGTTCGGTGGCGTGATGGGGATTGTCACGCTTGAAGATCTTCTCGAAGAAGTCGTCGGGGAGATCATGGACGAAACCGATATCACGGAAGAACTGATCAAACGCTTAGGGAAGAACCATATCCTTGTTCACGGGAGAACCGAAGTGCGCAAGATCAACGATTTCCTGAAAGTCGACCTGGGCGATGAAGCAGTGACGATCGCCGGCCTCATTCAACAGGAGCTTGGTCGAATTCCCAAGGTTGGAGAAGAAGTGCGGATCGCCAACTGCCGGATCCTCATCCATGAAGCCGAGCCTCGATCCATCCGTAGTGTCCAAATCTTTCGTGAAGAAAAATCACCGGTTCACGTCGAAGCCCCGAACCTCAACCTCGTCAGCTAAGTCCTTTCTCGTCCTCCCCGATCAGGGCGGCAAACTCCTGTTCCGTCAGTACGGTCACCCCCAGCGTTCGGGCTTGGTCCAGTTTAGAGCCAGGGTCTCGTCCTACCACCAGGTAGGACGTCTTGTTGCTCACGCTTGAGGATACACGCGCCCCTGTCGTTTCCACAGCCTGTTGTGCGTTTTCTCGCGTGAAGTGATCCAGCCCACCGGTAAACACGAACGTCTTCCCTGCGAGCGGGGATTTTCTCCGGTCTCCCGTTGCCATACCCGGTGCAATCTGTACGCCCGATTCCTTGAGTTGTGCGATGACCTCCCGGTTGTGCGGCTCAGACCAATAGACCACCAAGCTCTCGGAAATTTCAGGACCAATCTCACGAATCTGTTGAAACCGTTCTCGATCCGCCGACATGATCTCCTCGAGAGACCCAAACTCTCGGGCCAGGACTTTGGCGATATGTTGTCCGACTTGCCGGATCCCGAGTCCCATCAGAAAACGATCCAGGGAGACGGTTTTACTGCCTGCAATCGACTCCAAGAGGAGTGTGGCGGACCGATCGGCGAATCCTTCAAGTGCAACGAGATCAGCTTTGGTCAGGCGATAGAGGTCGGCGAGTGATCGTACCAATCTTTCGTCGACCAGCTGCGCCACGGTCTTCTTCCCTAAGCCTTCGATGTTGAGTGCCTGCTTGGAAGCAAAATGTTCGATGGCCCCTTTTAATTGAGCACCACAGACCAATTGACCGGTACAGTAGTAATAGGCGCCTTCGCGACCGACACTCGATCCACAGACTGGGCAGTGATTGGGCATGCAAAAGGGGGAACCGCGTTGCTCACCATGGACCGGGACACGCTCGGCAATCGCGGGAATCACATCGCCGGCCCGTTCTATCTTGACGGTATCGCCAATCCGAATGTCTTTCCGCGCCACTTCGTCGGCATTGTGCAGCGTGGCTCGGCTGATGGTGACGCCACCGACCTCCACTGGTTTCAATAACGCGACGGGCGTGAGGGTTCCGGTTCTTCCGACAGAGACGACGATATCCTGCACGATGGTGATTTCCTTGCGCGGCTTAAATTTATAGGCGATGGCCCAGCGGGGACTGCGTGACTTCATGCCGAGTCGGCCCTGCCAGTCTCGGCGATTCACCTTTACCACCACGCCATCAATTTCATAGGACAATTGATCTCGCATCGATTCCGTTTCGCGATGAAACGCCATCACCTCATCGATCGAAACACAGAGTCGTCGAAGCACAGGAACCGGGAGACCCCACTGGGTCAACGTTTCCAGTTCATCCCAATGTGTTGGTGGGGCGGGCCTGGATACGGCCATGATTTCGTAACAGGTTACGACCAACGGACGGGTTGCGGTAATCGTCGAATCCAGTTGTCGGAGCGAACCAGAGGCCGCATTGCGTGGATTGGCAAAGGTGTCATCGCCTCGTTCCGTCATGCGCCGATTCAAGGCCTGGAAATCGTCGAGGCGCATGTACACTTCGCCCCGCACGACAAGATGATCAGGGATGCCGGATTGCGCGTGCAACTGCAGCGGCAGGGAACGGATCGTGCGAAGATTGACGGTCACATCCTCTCCGGTCGTTCCGTCACCTCTGGTCGCTCCACGAGTAAAGATTCCATGATCGTACATCAGTTCAACTGAAAGCCCATCGAATTTTGGCTCGGCGCTGTACTCAACGGACGGGGTTTCCAGTGTCCGTCTCATCCGTTGGTCGAATGCCTGGACCTCGCTCTGATCTACAATTGAGTCCAGACTGAGCATCGGTTGTTCGTGGGGAACCTTGACCAATTCCTGGAGCGGGGGTGCGCCGACACGTTGCGACGGAGAATCTGGCGTCACCAACTCAGGGTGAACCTGTTCCAGTTCGACCAGCTCTCGAAAGAGGCGATCGTACTGGGAATCAGAAATCTCTGGGCGATCCTTGACGTAGTACAGATAGTCGTGGCGCCGGATTTCGTCCCTGAGGGCAATCAGTCTGGCAAGGATGACGCCGTGGGCCATAGGGCTGGATGGTGACGAACAGAGGAAGTGACGGCCCCGACCGTACCATAGGGCTAGGGAGTGGGTCAAACGGCGAAGGCGCCATATTCGCTTTGACTTTCGCTGCGATAGACACTATTGTAAGAAGTACAATTGAGTCGAGTTTCCATTGATCGTCAGCCAGTATCCTCCCCTTGCTGCGAGAGAGAAACTCCCTCACGATCGTAAGAGGAGGTATCCATGAAAGGAGAGAATTGCGTGAACAAGTTGATGCCAAGATACAGTTATCGAATCGTCACCGTCATCTGTGGTGGGCTGTTGCTGAGCGGATGTGTCATGGCAGAGAAATACGATGCGGAAAAGGCGCGCAGCCTGAATTTCCAACGCCTTCTGGCCCAGGAAGAGAAGCGAACCGGCGAGCTCGATAGTGAAGTGAGGCGGGCCAAAAATGAACTGGCGGAGTATGAAGCCAGGAATCGGGAACTCACGGCGCAGGCGCAGGCCTCGCGGGAAGAAATGGCCCGCTTGCAGGAAGAAGCCGATGCCATGAAGGAATCTACGCTGCTGGAACGCAAAGCCAAAGCCGATATGAAGCGCGCACGCACACCGGTGCGCAAGGCACCGCCGGTTGAGCCGACGTCCGCCGATAACATGGGTCGAACCTCGTCGGCTCTCGGGGGCGCTCCGGAGATTCCGGCTGTGCCCGGGCCCACAGATTCGTCGCCGGGAAGCATGCGGTCGCCCACCGTTCATGTCGTGAAACCGGGCGAAACGCTCTATCGGATTAGTCGGCAGTATGGCATCACGGTTGACAAGATCAGAAAGTGGAACAAGCTGCAGGATGAGATTATCGAGGTAGGTCAGAGGCTCATCGTGGGCCAAGAATCATAGGACGACCACGTGTCCCCGCCGCAATACTCGCTCAGTCTCGACCAATTTCGGCAGTATGCCGGAGAGGGCAATCTCGTTCCGCTCTATCGCGAGATTCTCGCGGACTATGAGACCCCCGTCTCTGCCTTTGCCAAAATCGATCATGGCCCCTCAGCCTACCTCTTGGAGTCCATTGAGGGTGGTGAGAAATGGGCACGCTATTCCTTTCTCGGAAGTGGTTCTCCCGTTGTTGTGTACGAGGACCGGGGCGACCTTCTTATCGTGCAAGGCACACGCAAGAAGCGAATTCCCAGCCGTGGGAACCCTCTTGAACGTCTGCGGGAGATGATGGAAGGCTATCGCCCGGTGACCGTGCCGGACCTTCCCCCGTTCGTCGGCGGCGCCGTCGGATATCTGAGCTACGACATGGTGCGCACGTTCGAGGACTTGGCTGCCCGGCAGAAGGATCCACTTAATCTGCCGGACTTTGCCTTTCTGCTCACCGATACGATGCTGATCTTCGACAATGTCGCTCAGAAGATCAAAGTTGTGGCCACCGCCCATGTTACGGCTAAGGGAGAACGCGGCATCAAGGCCGCCTACCGATCGGCAACGGAACGTATCGAACGCACGATCACGAGACTCAAACGACCGCTCAGCCGAACGCGTCCGCATCGCCGCCGCCGGCCGGTGACCTTTACGGCGAACATGAGCAAGGCAGACTTTGAAAAGATGGTTGTGCGGACAAAGGAATACATTCGGGCCGGCGATATCGTGCAAGCGGTATTATCCCAGCGATGGGAGACCAACGTCCATGCGGCGCCTTTGCAGCTCTATCGCGCGTTGCGTGTGGTGAATCCATCTCCCTATATGTATTACCTCCGTATCGCGGGGGTCGAACTGGTTGGTTCCTCTCCGGAGACGCTCGTCCGTTGCGAAAACGGTGTCATTTCCGTCCGTCCCATTGCCGGCACGCGCCGCCGTGGTGTCAATCTTGACGAGGATCAACAGATGGAACGGCGGCTACTGGCGGATGAAAAGGAACGAGCCGAGCATGTGATGCTCGTCGACCTTGGGCGTAATGATGTCGGTCGTGTGGCGAAACCAGGCTCGATCACGGTGGATTCGCTCATGCACGTCGAGCGCTATTCGCATGTGATGCACATCGTGTCAAATGTCACAGGACAACTGGATGCGTCGAAGACCTCATACGACGTGTTGCGAGCCTGCTTCCCTGCCGGCACGGTCACCGGTGCGCCGAAGATTCGAGCAATGCAGATCATCGACGAACTCGAGCCCACGAGGCGCGGTCCCTATGCCGGCGCGGTGGGCTACTTTAGCTTCTCCGGCAACATGGATCTGTGCATCAACATCCGCACGGTCGTCGTGAAAAAGCACCAGGCCTTCATTCAAGCAGGGGCCGGTATTGTCGCTGATTCGAATCCGGAACACGAATATGAAGAGACCTGTAATAAGGCTCAGGCCATGATGAAAGCCGTCGAATTGGCCGAGCAGGGGCTGGAGTAGAAGGAGTCGAAAGTCCAAAAGTCTTCACGTTCATCAAGTCTCCGGAGACCGCTTGTATACCTTGTGACCTGACGACTTTCGACCCGCAGACTTTACGACTAATGCTATGCTATTGATGATCGACAACTATGATTCCTTCACCTATAACCTCGTGCAATACTTCGGGGAATTGGGTGAAGACATTCGGGTATTCCGCAATAATAAAATTACGATCGATCAAATCGAGTCCCTACGACCCAGCCGCATCGTCATTTCTCCGGGACCCTGCACACCGATGGAAGCGGGCGTGTCTGTCGAGACCATCCGGCATTTTGGCGGGAGTCTCCCGCTCTTGGGCGTCTGCCTCGGCCACCAATCTCTGGCCGTGGCATTTGGCGGCGATGTTGTTCGAGCCGAACGGTTGATGCATGGCAAAACATCGAAGATCCGGCACGACGGGAAAACGATCTTCCATCAGCTGCCCAATCCCTTTGACGCTACACGCTACCATTCTCTGATTGTGAAGCGAGCAACACTGCCTTCCTGTCTTGAGATCTCCGCCGAAACGGCCGAGGGGGAAATCATGGGATTGCGCCATCGGTCGTTAGGCATCGAAGGGGTGCAGTTTCATCCAGAATCGATCCTCACCATGGCGGGCAAGGACCTCCTCCGTAACTTCCTTAAATTGTAGCGTGGCCCGCCTGGTCTCCGATCCATGATCAAAGACGCGATTGCCAAACTCGCCGACCGCTCCTCCCTCACCGAACAAGAAGCCGAATCGGTGATGCTGGAGATCATGGACGGCGCAGCGACTCCAGCCCAAATTGCCGCCTACTTGATGGGGCTCCGTCTGAAGGGAGAAACCGTCGAGGAAATCGCCGGCTCCGTGCACGCCATGCGTGCCAAAGCCGTCCGCATCGCAATCGGAGATTCCCTGGTCGTGGATACCTGCGGCACGGGAGGGGACGGGGCGCACACGTTCAATATTTCCACCACAACGGCGCTCGTCGTTGCGGGCGCAGGTTTAACCGTAGCAAAGCACGGCAACCGCGCCGTGTCATCCAAGTCAGGGAGTGCAGACGTCCTCTCGGCCCTCGGGGTCAAGCTCGATCTGCCGACCGATCGTGTGGCCGATTGTATCAATGAGGTTGGGATAGGCTTTCTCTTCGCCCCGCTCTATCACGGAGCCATGAAACATTGTGCCGGCCCAAGACAGGAGATGGGTATCAGGACCATGCTGAATCTCTTGGGCCCGCTGACTAATCCGGCAGGAGCCACCATTCAAGTTCTCGGCGTCTATGAGGGGCGATTGACCTCCCTGCTAGGGAATGTGCTCATGCATCTGGGATCGCAACATTGCTTTGTCGTACATGGGATGGACGGACTCGATGAGATCACCCTTACCGCAAAAACGCAGATTTCAGAAGCCACAGGGGGCATACTTTCGAACTATCTCCTGGACCCGGTGGAGTTCGGCCTGGCGCTGGTCCCAGCCAGGCAGCTAGCCGGAGGGACGCCGCAAGAGAATGCGGCGATTACTCGTGACATTCTCCAAGGGCGGAAAGGACCGAAACGGGACATCGTCTGTTTGAATGCCGCTCCAGCCCTTGTCGCAGCGCGCAAGGCGGGAAGCCTTCATGACGGATTCCTCTTGGCAGGCCAGGCCATCGACTCCGGTGCCGCGGCCGAGAAACTGGCTCGCCTCATTGCATTCACGAATAAGGAATGACGCCATCGTGATTCTTTCTCGAATTCTTGAGCATAAGAAAGCGGAGATCCGGCACAAGCAAAGCCGGGGCTACCTTTCCGAGCTGAAGGCGAGGATTCAGGACGCACCTGGCCCACTCGGCTTTGCCATGACCCTCGAAGCCACGAAAACGACCGGCAGTCCTTCGCTGATCGCCGAAGTCAAAAAGGCCTCACCTAGTCTTGGCCTCCTCCGCCCAGAGTTTTCTGATCGGTTTGACTACATCGATATTGCCAAGACCTATCATGCCCATGGGGCCTCAGCTCTGTCCGTCTTAACCGACAAGGATTTCTTCCAGGGCAGCCTCGACTATCTCCGCGAGATCAAACAATCGGTGCCCATGCCTGTCTTGAACAAAGAGTTTATGATCGATCAGATCCAGTTTTACGAAGCGCGCGCCTACGGGGCAGATGCCGTACTCTTGATCGTCGCGGCGATCGAACGACAGCAACTGATTGACTTCTATGCGCTCGCCAAGGGGTTAAGCTTGGATGTTCTTATCGAGACCCATCATGAGCGCGAACTTGATACCGTATTAGAACGACTCCCGGAAGCGCGGCTCATCGGCATCAACAACCGAGATCTCAAGACCTTCACG
>DASVEA010000132.1:0-10046 GCA_036380815.1 Nitrospiraceae bacterium | reverse complement strand
CCCGATGTACCGGGCAACGGATTCCTCGAACGCCACGACGCGCGGCCCCAGGATAAATCCCTGCTCGTCACAGACAGTCTGTACCTCCGCCATGATCTCCGCACGGAGTGACTGGTACTGACCTTTCAGATCAAGCAACGGTACATTCATCGAAGCGGCCTCCAGTATAAATCTCAACCCACGAACGACGCACAGAGCAGTCGTGACACTCTTTTCAATACCTGGCTCCTTGGCATAATGCAAGGGTAGAATTAGAACTGTTGGATGTCCGTCTTAGCGGAAATCTCGCCGATGAAAAATAAGGCTGGCCGTGAAGAGGAGCACTGCCGTGTACGTCGCTCCGTAGGCGACAATCAGCATCAGGTCTGCACCGCTTATTTCCAGGTGATGAACGACATGCCCCTTCAAGTTGAAGCGCTCGAGGTTGGGCAAGAGATAATAGATCCCGCTCAAGATCCCCCGGCTGAGATCATCCATCTTCGCTCCAAATGTTTGCAAGTCGGCCGTGAGGTGTCCAACCACATACATTGCCAGCGTGAAGATGACACTCAGGGTGGCACTGGTAAACGTGGAAAACAGCAGGGCGACCGCAGTGATCACCATGAACTCGACGAAAATCAGCGCCAGCGCCTTGAAAAGCATCCCCTCGACGGGAACAGATTGCGCATAGAGCACCACCAACAGTCCCAGCGCCATGACGACCGTATTGACGAACAAAGTGATCGTGAGGCCCGCATACTTTCCGAGCAGAAATTGGTACCGCGCCACCGGCTTGGACACAATCGTGTAGATGGTCTTCTTCTCGATCTCCTTGCTTACCAGTCCGATCCCGACGAAAATGGCAATCAGCACACCGAAAAAGTTGATACTTCCCAACCCAATATCCAAGATCAATCGGTGAAACTCTCCGAGCGTCAGCCTCATTAAGAGGATGGAACTGCCAATCATTAACAAGGCAAACACAAGCAAATTGTAGAGCAGCTTGTCTCGCAAGTTTTCTCGAAAGGTATTCAACGCGATCGACAGGATTTTCATGTGCGATTCTCCGGCGGACTCCGATGTCCTTTGACCTCCCGGATGAAGAGGTCCTCCAACGAACCCTTCTGAGGATTGAGCGACACCAGACTCGCCTTCGCCGCGCGAATAATCTCCAACGCTCCCCCCACTTGCTGCTGGCTCCTCAGCACCACCAGCATCCGATCCCCTTGCACCACCACTTTGTCGGTAAGCGGGCGCAAGTGATCCAACCCTTCGGGGGTCAGACGATCCACGACCAGTTCCACTTGGTGACTCGTCCCTTGATCCAGCAAGTCGGTCACCCGGCCACAGGCCACGAGGCGCCCCTTAAGGATCATCGCGACCCGATCGCATAACACTTCGGCATCGTGCAAGATGTGGGAGCTGAATAAGACCGTCTTCCCGGACTCTTTGAGACGCAGGATCAGATCGCGAACCTCTTTCCTCCCAATGGGGTCCAGTCCGGACATGGGTTCGTCCAGCACCACCAACTCCGGATCGTTAATCAAGGCTTGGGCGACCCCTACCCGCTGCAACATGCCTTTTGAGAACTTCCTGAGTTGCAGATCCTTCGCATGCGTCATGCCGACAAGCTCCAAGAGTTCATCGACTCGCTTGCCAAGTACAGCGCCCCACAGCCCGAACAAATGGCCGTAGAACTCGAGAAACTCCCGGCTCGTGAGGTAGTCGTAGAAGTAGGGCGATTCGGGAAGGAATCCCAGACGTGTCTTGGCGAGAGGATCGCCCATGTCCAAATTGAATAGCCTGGCGGTCCCACTCGTCGGATAGATGAGCCCCATCAAGATCTTGAGGGTGGTGGTTTTCCCAGCGCCGTTCGGGCCGAGAAAACCGAACACTTCCCCACGCCGGACTTCGAGACTGAGGCCTTCCACCGCGGTCACTCGCTTGCCCCAGAACCCTACGCGGAAAATCTTGGAGAGTTGCTCAGTTTGTACCACCAGATCGGAGCTAGGCGTCATGGCTCACTCCCATGTCCTAGGAAAACTGTAGGAAGGCTGTACGTTGGGAAAACTGTAGCTGGGCGGTTTACGACGTTTGAAAAACGTGCGAAGCCGTTCCGGATGCGTCGAACTGGAGACCGAACCGGTCTTGGGATCCAACCGATAGTCTCCTCCAAACGGTTCCTGTGGCAGACTCGAAAGGGCACCCGACACTACGAGATCCGTGAGTGTCGCAGGAAGAGTCTGATGTTGCGTCCGATAGGCTTCCACAGCGCTCTCCAGCATGAGCAGATCCCGTTCAATGATAACTTCTTTCTTCCGATTGGCCAAGACTTCTCGCATCTCCGGATCGTGGGTGTCTGTTAAACGGGCTTCAAGAAACACGAGTGCCGTGTCAGGACTCCCCGCTTCCGCAGCCATGCGAGTGGCAAGCCCTGGGAGATAGGATGGGCCGTCCGGCCGGCGGGCCGCCTCCATAATGTACTCTGCTCCCTTGGATGGATCACCGAGCAGAAAGTAATAGTTGTACCCAAGAAGAAAGGGAATGTTCCAGACCTCTGGATTCGCGCTGACACCCTTTTCAAGCAGCCGGATGCTCAAGTCCGGGCGGTTGGCGAGATCGCCGAGAATGACGCCGCCTGCATAGTAGGCGTAGGCATACTGAGGATCGAGCGTGGTGATCACGTCTAAGGCGTGATACATCCACTCATATTCGTCCGCGCTATTCCGTTTCTTCCCGATAACCTGAATGAGCCTGAGCCAGAGAAAATCAGCACCTAGGTGGTCATAGCCGAGCAAGGCTGGTTTCAGATATTCGCCCTTAGGAAGCTGCGCGAGGCCTTCGATCTGTACGACCGTCCGATCCTGCCGCAGATCGAGCTCACCTTGCAGCCAGCCGATGCAAGCCAACAAGAGGATACCCCCCATGCCGAGCAGAAGCTGATTCACGGTCGGTGCGCTGCGATGATGTAGATGAGATGTTGAGGCCGCCATGAAAGACACACCAGCAGGATGAGCGAAACGAAAGGTCCCGGCAGCCGAATGGCTGCCGGGACCCAGTGACCTTACCTACACCGGCCTAGAACACACCGGTTGTACAATCCGTAGCGCCATGGTCAACCACGGAATCCCAGGTTGACACTGCAGCATCGCCGTCCAGATTGGTTTGAGCCATCGCAACAAAGTTGTTCATACCAGCCGCTCCGGCGGCACCAGTCCCCGCAATGGCCAACGGACAAGAAGTAACCGTCGTATAGAGCCCGGGAGCCGCAACCAGCGTTGCATCGACTCCATAACGGTACATCACACTACCAGTTGCCTTAAACCCGATATCGTTGAACGTGCCCGTAAACACACCACCTGCCGCAGCACACCAGAGAGCACCAGGAGCAGTTGCAGGAAGTCCAACACCCCAGATGGCCGGAGTCGTTTTGACACCGGCCGCAGGAGCAGCCACACCCTCCGCAGTCTGGCCGATGAAACAGCCTCGTTCCGCCTGGAAGGCGACTTCAGAGGTCTTGATCGCCTGGAGGTTGGTCTTTGCCTCGGACTGGCGCGACTTCATCTGATACTGCAGGAAGTTCGGGATCGCGATGGCCGCCAAGATCCCGATGATCGCCACGACGATCATCAACTCGATCAGGGTAAAACCTTTTTGCCCCTTCAACTGCTTAAACATCGTACTGCCTCCTTGTTGATGGTTCACTGACCTCGCCCCTCCACACCCTTGCTTCTTTCTTATCGGAACTAACATCCGATTTCTGTTACCTAGCCCTTTAGCAGGTTCGATGCCCGGTACAGGGCGAGGCTAATAAAAACTCAGTCGCATGAAATATCAAACAGTTATGAATAATGGCCTGCTGCACAAGAGACCGTGATTGAGGGTTATCACTCCCGCTTTTGCTCTGATCTGCCGATATTTGTCATCCACTGTTCGGGACCTGGCGCCTTCCATTCTCTCTCTACAGAAGAGGGAGATCCCGGGGTTGCATCATCTGCATAAGAAAAACAATCTGTGGAAACAATTGTTTAGGGAGAGAAGGCTGAAGCGAATCAGCCTTTCAGATGTCGAAAAGCTGACCCAGGCTGAAGGCGAGATCAATGTTAACTGAGAGGATAGAATAGGGGGAACTAGGACTACGGTTAGGGACAGATGACTGGGTTACTGAGCTTGTATCTTCTCGGATACACGGCGTTTGGCCTGTTGGATACGTTCTTCCTGCGTCGGGTCGCCCATCCCCAGTTCTCGGACTCGGTCCATCAGCTTGATATTGGATGGGTCGAGCTCAAGCGCATGGAGCCAGGACTCACGAGCGTCTGAGAAGTTTCGTTGCTTGGCGTAAATATCCCCGAGATGTTCATAGAGCACTGGGTCATCCCCGGCAAGTGCAACGGCGCGCTTCATCTCCGTCAAGGCTTCGGTCACCGAGCCGGATTTAAACAAGGCCCAGGCGAGGCTATCGACATAGTACCCATTGCTCGGTTTGAGCGCGACAGCCTGCTTGGTCAAGGAAAGCGCTTGGTCGATTTTGACCCCCCGCTCTGCGTAACTATACCCCAGATAATTGAGCGCATCAGCATGATGGGGATCCAGCTTGATTGCGGTCTCCATGACGCGCACCACGTCATCAAAGCGATTGAGCTTGTCGTAGACAGTGCCAAGATTGAAGTGCAAGTCGGCGCTCTTGGGGTTATGGCTGATGCCTTCTTCCAAGGCCCTGGCAGCATCGTCGAACTGGTCCTTCTGCAGATACGTCAATCCCAGCACGATGTGGGCTTCAGGTTGTTTTGAATTAATCGTGAGGGCTTGGGTCAAGTGTGTGATGGCCTCAGGAAATTGCTTCAATCGATAGAATAACAGACCGAGATGCAGATGCCCTTCGAAGAAGGACGGCTCAAGTTGAACGTTAAACGTATAGGTCTCGATGGCCTTATTCGTGTCTTTGGCTTCCTCGTAGAGAAATCCAAGATAATCTCTAATTTTGAGCTCCGTCGGACGCGCCTTGAGAATCTGGTTAAGTTGATCGATGGCCTTGGGATATTCCTTTTCTTCCCCGTACAGGAGAGCCAGTCGAAGTTGGGCATCGAGGTCCGAAGGGTCCTCCGCCAGCAAATCATTCAATTCCTTCCTGGCGCCCTGATAATCCTTCGCGGCCACATAGAGCCGAACCAACTGGTGCCGGATATCCCGGTTTCGCGGGTTCACGCTCTGGAGATATTTCCGTAGCACGTCGACCGCTCGATCCTGTTCCTGCCGCGACTCATAGATCGAGGCGAGCGCAAGGTAGGCTGGTTCAAACGAGGCATTGACCGCAATCGCCCGCTCCAAACTCGCTGCCGCCTCCTCCCCTTTCCCCGCATCGAGGAGTACGCGCCCCAGGTGATAATGGCCCACGGCAGACTCGGGAGCGCGCGCCAAGCCTGCTCGAATGGCCTGTTCTGCTTCAGGCTGCCGCTTTAGATTCAGGAGCAATAGACCCTTTGTAAAATAGGGATCGCTGGAGGTCGGATCGAGATCGATCGCGCGATCCAACAGTTTCACCGCACGCTCCCCTTGCCCCGCACTGGCTAAAATACCTGCCATCTGCGTGAGCAGTTGACCGTCTTGGCTCGGTCCCTCTACCGCTTGGTCCGCATAGCGTACGGCATTAGGCATGTCGCCCAGCGAAAAGTAGAGACCGGCCAGCCGGGCTTTCACAGACTGGGACGCCGGATCCGCCTTCAACGCGGCCTGATATTCCTGAATCGCACGATCCGTGTCCTGCGCAAGCTCGGCTTGGTATCCCAGCATGAAATGATAGGACGCAGCGGCAGCGGGAGGATGAACCGAGGACGAAGCCTTGGGCGTGCCGGCAGGGGAGAGCACCCGTTCAGGCATCTGAGGCACGGCGGCGCAGGCCACCACCACCAGGGAGATCAGCAAACAGAGCGGCGTGAGTCCTCGGCTGTACGCCGTTCGGCTCGGAATGACTCGTGTCGTGAACACTCGCACGGTCCTCTTGGTGGATTCAGATGAGACTGTGGTGGTCAGAAATATTATACGAGGGGGGTGCCACAGGGTCAAACGACTTCTCGATTGTCGAGGCTCTCGAACTTCGCGAAGCGGTCGTGGAAGAAGAGTTCCTTTCTCCCGATGGGGCCGTTGCGATGTTTACTTACGAGAATATCAGCAATGCCCTTCCGTTCGGAGTTCTGGTCATACACGTCCTCACGGTAAATGAACATTACGACGTCGGCATCCTGTTCTATGGCGCCGCTTTCGCGAAGGTCGGCTAACATGGGAATCGGTGGCTTCCGGGCTTCCACCGCACGGCTGAGCTGCGACAGCGCGACGACCGGCACGTTGAGCTCCTTGGCCAAGGCCTTCAGCGAGCGAGAAATATCGGAGATTTCTTGCTGTCGAGACTCCGAGTCGCTCCGCCCCTGCATCAGTTGGAGGTAGTCGACAATCAACAGATCCAGCCCCCGCTCGGCTTTCAACCGACGCGCCTTACCCCGCATCTGCTGCACGGTGATGCCGCCGGTATCGTCGATATAGATCGGCGCTTGTTCCAGCCGTCCTGCCGCTTCCGCAAGACGCCACCAGTCCTCTTTCTGAAGCTTGCCGGTTCGGAGACCATGCGAATCGACTTTCGCTTCTGAACTCAACATGCGTAGTACGATCTGCGGCTTTGACATTTCCAGGCTAAAAATTCCGACCACGGTGCCCGCGTGGATGGCGGCATGGGCTGCCATCCCCAGCGCCAGGCTGGTCTTCCCCATGCTGGGCCGCCCCGCGATCACCACGAGATCGGAAGGTTGGAGCCCCGCCGTGATGTCGTCGAGGTCGTAAAAGCCTGTGGGGACACCTGTGATATGTTCTTTTCGCTTTGACAGCTTATCGACGAGATCGAGACTTTCCTTAATGATGGAATTAATAGGGGTGAACGACCGATCCAGTTTCCCTTGGACGATGCTGAACACCGACCGCTCCGCGAAATCGAGCAGATCCTCGACTGAAGAGGTGCCTTCGTACCCGCGCGTGAGGACTTCCGTGGAGGTATGGATCAGATCCCGCAGCAGCGCCTTATCGCGCACGATCTTGCAGTGGTAGCGAATATTGGCAGAGCTGGCCACGCTCTGCACAAGCTCAGCTAAATAGGCCGCCCCTCCGATGGCCTCAATTTCTCCCTGCGCCTTCAACCGTTCCGTCAACGTAATCTGATCAATGACTTCTCCGACTTCCGACAATTCCAGCATCGCACGATAGATCTTCCGATGCGACGTACGGTAGAAGTTCTCTTCGACCAACAATTCCATTGCCTTGGCCATCGCGCTATTATCGAGGAGAACTGCGCCGAGAACCGATTGCTCGGCCTCCACGTTCTGAGGGGGCAGTTTGGGCTGGGACAGATCGACGGCTGACATGGATTTCATGACCGTTCCTTTACCTTCCGCTGAGACCGACGAGCCGCGGCCACCAGGTCAGCAAGCCCCACCTTCTTCGAAAGATGACTCAGATTGCCGGTTCGTCGTCCATGTATCTGCGCAGCGAGGGGTTCGACCACGAGCACGTCATCATGATCTATCCCTGGTGCACCCACCACGACCACGGCTGCTGCCTGCTGGGCTAACCCCGCCGTCACTGCGGCAGACACGAGCGCTGCGTCGCTCCCCTTCATCGTCTGCTGCACCACTCGGGAGCGAGTCCGACGCAACTGCGCCGCGACCGCCGTCAACAAACGAGCGGCCCGGCGTGGCGCAGCCACAAGATAGTCGACTCGCGCCGATGCCGTTCCTTCCTCAGGAAGCGCCACGGTGCGAAAGAGCCGATCGACGTCCAAGCCAAAACCGGTTGAAGGCAGTGGCCGGCCAAATCGACCGATCAAGTGATCGTACCGTCCGCCGCCACCTAACTCCGCCCCCATCCCTTCGGCAAACACGTCGAAAACGACACCATCATAGTAGTCGAACCCGCGGAACTCCCCGAGATCCAGAAGCAGCGATTCCCGGTGACCTGCCGCACACAGCAGCTGATACACCTGGGCAAGCCGTTCGAGCGGAGCGGCCAATGCCGGATCGCCCGCCGCGAGAACCAGTCCGCGCGCCAGCACTTCCTCTTGACCGTACAGCTCAGGCGCCTCCCGAATGGCGCGCGCCGCCGCTTTGGAGATACGCTCGTTGGCAAGGATCTCTTCGAGTCTCGGCAGATCTTTACGGGCCGCCGCCTGCTCAGCCAATTTCTGCCCATGCGCCGACAGTCCGGATCGCATCAGAAGCCCCTTAATGAATCCCACATGTCCAAGAGACACTTTAAAGGACTGAAGCCCGATCGTTCGGAGACACTCGATCATCAAACCGATGACTTCGCTGTCGCTCGTGACATCGTCTAGACCAATGAGTTCAGCTCCGACCTGAAAAATTTCTCGACCGCGTCCGGCATGTTCCTGCTCGTAGCGGAAGACGGACGTGCGATAGGAGAGACGTAACGGCAACGTCGTGCCCGTGAGCCCCATTGCGACCGTCCTGGCAATCTGCGCCGTGGCATCCGGACGGAGAAGCAGCGTCCGCCCCGTCGTACGATCGACGAATTGATAGCAGTGCTCGATCAGTTCCGGCTCAAGCCCCGGAGCCAAGACGTCGAGATACTCGAACGTGGGAAGAATGATCTCATCGTATCCCCAACGGTTGACTTGAGCGAGCAACTGTTCTTCAAGGCACCGGACCTGCTTCGCCGCGTGAGGAAGAATCGTCGCCATGCCTACGGGGACGAGCGAGCGCTCGCGGGACGACGGGACCTGTCCCGAAGAAGGGCGGGGCTTCGGAGGAGCGGAGACCATGGCTGACCTGATGGGTGGCGCGCGGGGTTAGGACAAAGCCGCGACTTTGACTGAGAGAATGTCCTTGCTGGATTTGATCGTCTCAAGCACCGTGTTCGGGAAGACCGCATCGGAGCCTATGATGAGCAGCGCGTTCCCGCCCCGCTTCTCGAGCGCGCATTGCATCCGGACGATGTTGATCTGGTTGTCGCCAAGCACCTTCCCCACCATCCCGATCACCCCTGGACGATCGATATTGAGGATCAGGAGCATGTGTCCCTCCGGTACAACTTCAACATTGAACTGATCGATCTCCACAACGCGCGGATCTTTCTTGTGATAGAGGGTGCCGGCCACCTGATACGATTTCTTACCGGTCTCCACGCGCACACGAATCAAGCTGGTGAAATCACCTGCATCGGAGCTCTTCACTTCCTTTACTTCAATCCCACGTTCCTTCGCGACGATCGGCGCGTTCACGTAGTTCACAGGCGCTTCCATCATCGGGGTCAACAATCCCTTCAACACGGCGATCGTGAGCGGCGCGATCGACAAACTTGCAACCTCTCCGCTGTATTCGACGGTCACGCGCTCAAGCCCGCCTTCGCACAACTGCGTTTGCAACTTCCCAAGCTGCTCGGCTAACGAGAGGTAAGGCTGGAGCCTCGGCAACAACTCCGGAGAAACCGAAGGGATATTGACCGCCCCACGGGCAATGCCTTTGGTGAAATAATCGACAATCTGCTCCGCGATGCCGACGGCCACATTCTCTTGCGCCTCGGTCGTCTGGGCTCCGATATGCGGCGTACAGATAAAATTATCCAGCGTCAACAACGGATGATCCGCCTTCACCGGCTCTTCTTCAAACACGTCGAACGCGGCGGCCGCCACGCGCTTGACCTTCAAGGCTTCAAACAGATCACCCTCATGAATAATCCCTCCGCGGGCACAATTCACGATCATGACCCCCGGCTTCATCTTCGAGATCGATTGCGCATTGATGAGGCCCTTGGTCTCAGGCGTCAACGGCGTGTGGACAGAGATGATATCTGCGCGCTTGAAGAGCTCATCCAGCGGCATCATGGTGACGCCCATCTCCCGCGCGCGCTCTTCGGCTAAATAGGGATCGTAGGCGATCACGCTCATACCGATCCCCTGCGCCAGCTTCGTGAGATGGCTGCCGATTTGCCCCACACCGACGATGCCGAGCACCTTGTTGTAGAGTTCGATGCCCATGAATTTCTCTTTTTCCCACTTGCCGGCCTTCACA
>DASVEA010000131.1:0-2336 GCA_036380815.1 Nitrospiraceae bacterium | reverse complement strand
GGCGTTGTCCTTCTGCAAAGCGGATTCGAGGGTGCGCACCTGGCGGGAATCGACCGAGGCGAGAACGACGCCGCCATCGGCGATGACCCGGTCGAAGAGGTCGGTGCGCAGACGATCGTAGGTGGCATAGACCCAGTCGAGGTCCTGGTGCGTGAGTCCCCGTTCGAGTCGTTGCCGGATCTGCAGGAGAAAGGCTTCGTACTGCGGAATGGCTTCGTGCCGGTGCCGGGCGAGCAATGGCGTGAGCCGCTGGGCCAAGTCGTGGCGTTGATCTGAGGTGAGATTGAGGTAGTGATCGGCTTGCCAGAGAATGTACCAGTCCGCATAGCGATAGACCGAAAGGATCGAGCAGCCGGAGAGGAAGAATAACAGTCCGGCGGCACACCACGTCCATCGGCGGTACCGCCCTGCCCTCGTCTCATCCTGTGTCGCGTGGTGGGTCATGGCGTGGGCCATATTTTCTCAAGACTCCCGCGGCTAATTCAAGGGGGCGGAGCGGGTCTGTCTTGTTGGCCGGACCCGGCAAACCCACAGGGCGAACCAAAAAAGTCAGGTAGACACCTGAGCGACTAGATACGAACGACGACTGGCGGGGGGAAGATCACCTAGCGACGGGATGGCGCGTAGACTCGATGGCAGCGAGAATTTTCACCCGTGATTCGACGTCGAATTCGTGCCCGTAGAAGCGGAGGAAGAGACTCTCTAAGATTAACGTGGGCTGCCGATAGTGCCGACGCGAACGGCGCACCTCCGCGTCTGGACTGATCCGCCAGCCGATCCCCAAGAAGTAAGGCAAAACAAGCGGCGGAGTCGAAGCGCGGCAGGCAAAGCCAGTCAATCAAGCCGTTTCGCCCAACTAGAGCGGCAGTCTGGGTATCGCCGATGAGGGCATAGCCTTCAATCCGCATGAAGACCCCATAGGGAGGATGAACGCTAGTGTTTAGATTTTCGAGTGCGAGGTTGTTTGTTGAGGGGCTTCTTGGGGGCGATTGCTGAACCGATCGTCGCTTTTCCCTCGGAACGGGCTAGCAGGTTGGGATTGGTGGGATGCTTTTTTGACTGCTTATTGGCTTTTGGCTTTGGCATGTCCCCATGATGCCAGAACCGTTCGGCTTTCGCTAGCCCTTCAGGATTCAAACCTTTACCAGCACCAAGTTATCCGACCGGTCGACAATGCAGGAATGTGAAGAAACGAGAGTAGATGGCGAAAGAATAAGGGCAGATGGCTGATGCCCGACAGCAGAAACCAAACGAGCAAGACAGACTACCCCCTAGCGGATTTTTCTTGAGCAGGCAGTTAGAAGAAGATCGATGTCCAGAATGAAGCAATCCAATTCTTGAAGAATGACAACCAGTCCTCTTCGACTGGTTCGGGCGGCTGATTGCCTGCCTGAGGCGGAGGGTTAGCTGCGGTCTGATTGACTGGTGCTGCCGTTGTCGTCACTGTCGGCTTTGGAGCAGGCTCGTTCGGGACCGGAGTTTGTGCTGGAGAAACAAGGGCTGTCTTGGCTGGTTCGGACGGTGGAGGGACCGGTGATGCACTGAGTCCGTCTACCTTGCCAAGATTGGACGTATGGCTTTCAACGACTGATTGCAGCCTAGTCTGCTCTTTGGTTGCACGGTTCAATATGTACCGCACGCTCTTCTGCTGGGCGGTCAGGTGCTGGATCGTGCGACTGAGATTGCTTAACCGTTTGTGCGATGCAGTACGCTCGGCCTTCATCTCCTTCCTGGCTTGCTTGAGTGCCGACGAGACGGCCTCCATTTGTCTTGCGAGGTCGATCTGGTGTTGCTGGAGATCGCTGACTTGTTGGGTGAGCTCCTGCGTTTGAGTGCTGGCGCTGTGGAGTTCGGCCTTCGCCGCCTCGAGATCGGCGGCGGCTGTATCGTAGGTGCGTTGCGTTACACAGGCGCCGGTCGTGAGGGTGGCGAGACACAACATCACAATTGCTGCAGCGTGAATATTTTTGCCTCGGCTCATTGTGTCGTCCTCTGCGCGATCGCTCAGAATGCTGCTCATCTATCACCTCGACATCTCGTTGCTCGAAGGATCCCCATTTGTTCAACAGAATGGGAAGTGTCCGGCTTGATGATACCAGTATAATTTTTGATGCGAACGTGCAAGCAAAACACCGATTCCTGCACGAATCCCGCACGGGAATACAGGTCATAACTACCCGCATGGGTAAAGACGTGTTTCGACATGCTGAGGCCGAACCTCCCGATTGCAATTGAGCCTCGCGCTGCAGTAGCGTGGCCGGAACGTGCTGGTGAGGCGAATCGTCTATGGTGACCGAGTTTGTCGTGACGGCCGGCGAGTTGCCAAAGCGGCTGGA
>DASVEA010000130.1:0-3323 GCA_036380815.1 Nitrospiraceae bacterium | reverse complement strand
CTACTGAACCGGAACCGGTTGCATGAGGACCGGTACGCGTTTGGCCGAGGAAAAATGGATTTCGGTGGCGAATAACACCTTTTCGTCCTTTGTGGCCTTGATGATAACACGATCACCCACCTCAGGCATGTTGGCGCCTTTCGGATTGCTCTCGTCCTTGTACAGGGTCTTTTTGTTGACCCGCACTTTCACCGACTGGCCCTTGGTCGTTTTGACATCGACATGGGTCGTGTCAATGGCCATGATCGTGCCGAGCACATGTTGGTCGGTACCGTGGGCGAAGCTTGGCGTCGAAATGAAGAGGCACGTGAGAGTCACAATCAGACGTAACCACATGATGGATCCTATCTCCTATTACCGCCATAGTGATGATGGCCGCTATCGGTCCGTGCTGCAGCCGCATCGTCTCCCTGCAGGATCTGGCCGAAGGCGGCTTCTTCTTCCAGGTCTTTCTTCGTCTTGGGATTGAGCGCCTTCATCTGGTCGAGTTCTTGAGGTGTCAGTTGTGGGAGATGGCGAATGAAGTGGACCAACTTCCAACTATCCAAATCTTTGTCGAGGTCACCCTCTCCCCAGGCCGGCATGGCGGTGAAGCGAATGCCGTTGCGGATCACCCAGTAGATCTCACCATCCGACATCGATTGGATCTCGGGTAACCGGAGGTCCAGCGCTTTGGGGTTGACATTCTTGCCGATGGGCGTCTGGCCGCTCCCGTCGTTCGCATGGCATAGCGCGCAATGGTCGGCAAAGTGCGCCAGCGACTCTTTGATCACGTCGGGGCTCAACGGGATGGGATTCTGCGCGTCTCGTTTCTCGATAGGGATGGCCAGGTGACGGATTTGCCGCGCTATTAAGACTTCCAGGGCATGCGGCTCGGTTTTGGCGCTAAAGCCGGTCGTGAACAATTGATACCCCACCCACCCGAAGGCACCGACAAAGCCGAGGCCCACCACGGTGATGAAGACGATCAGTTTCGATCCCATAGCTACTGCCATGACTATACAAAGTCTTTTATCTGATTGCCACCGGCTTACCTAGACAGGGAGACGCCACGCGGTCCTGCTAGCCGAAACACCAGCAGCGCGATGACAGGGAGATGCATCAGCAGCCCGCTCATCCCCATGAACGATTCGCCGATCCAGAACGTCACGCAGAGATTGAAGGCCAGGACTCCATAGTAGAGGCCGACGCCTAACAGAACGTGAGGTGTGGCCGACGGAGGTGGTGAGAGCGCACGCAGTCGTCGCTCGAGTGGAAAATAGATGGCGAGGGAGATGAGCCCGACGACGGCCCAACCGACATAATTCGCAAGGGGCACACCGAAGTGTATGCCTGGGTCGGGATAATAATAAATCTTCCCCAAGAACCAGCGGTCGCCGCGGAGAGCCACCGGATCGATCACCATGTCGATGAAGGCAAACAAGAAGGCGGTCAGCAAGAGCACGGACCAACTCGTTCGTGTGTCCATATCAAGATGTAGCGGTTTGAGCATTGGGTGAGTGGAAGCAGGAGTCGACCCGATTGGAAGAACGAGACAGAGCGCGACGCAGTAGGCCGCGAAGAGCAGAAAGCTGAAAGAGATCGAGTCCATGAAGGGGATGTTGGAGAAATACAGCTCTTGCCCGACCGTCGAGCCATTATAGTGGTACCAGCCGAAGGGAATGCCGTTTCGGGTAGAGGAAAATTCACAGACGAAGGCCGTAGCCCAGCTAATCAGCCAGAATCGCCAGGTCCTAGGCCAGCCGATCAGCTTGATCGCGGCGAACAAGAACGCGGCCAGAAAGACGAAGACGTAGGGACGGAATAAGATCGTTTTCAGGAACAGGGCGAGAGTGTCCATCAATGGTTAACGCTCAATGTTGAATTTTGAATGTTAAATGTTGAATTTAGAGGTTTTGGAGAGCCAGACATTAAACATTCATCATTAAACACTCAACATTCACGATTACGCGTAGCCGTGATCCCGGAACCACCTCACGGCTTTCTCCAGCGCGACTTCAGGCGGTGTGTGCGGGATGTCGAGTTCCCTGATCGCCTTGCTGCAATCGTAGTGCATCTTGTACTTGGCCATCTTCACTCCTTCAAGTGGGATGCGTGGCGGGTGGCCCGTGAGATTCGCGATCCATTGATTGGCATAGGCTAACGGGAGGATTGCCAATCTTGGCAACTTGATCGAAGGCGCCTTCATGCCGGTCAGGCGACTCAAGATCTCAAGCACCTCACGCAGCATCAAGTTCTTGTTGCCCAGAATGTATCGCTCGCCGATCCGACCCTTCTGCATTGCAAGCAGATGGCCGGCGGCTACATCATCGACGTCCACGATATTCATCCCGGTTTCGATATAGGCCGGTATGCGGCCTTTCATGAAATCCACGATGACCTGCCCCGTTGGAGTCGGCTTCACGTCGCCTGTGCCGACCGGGGCACTCGGATTCACGATGACGACCGGCAGCCCTGCCTTCGCGAGGGTTAAGACTTCTTGCTCGGCAAGGTACTTTGACCGTTTGTAGTGGCCGGCCATCTGTGCGAGCGAGACGGGCGTCTCTTCCGTGCCGAGTCCTCCTCCTGGCGGAAGGCCGATCGCGCCGATGGTGCTGCAGTAAACGATCCGTTCGGTGCCGACCTCGCGGGCCGCTTCCAGCAGATTCTTCGTGCCGGTGACGTTGACGTCGTAAAAGATTGCCGGATCTTTGGCCCAGAGCGCATAGTGCGCCGCCACATGGTAGAGCTGCCGGCAGCCGGTGAGCGCGTTGCGCAACGAGGCCTGATTGCGCAGATCACCCTCGACCCGCTCGACGGTCAGCTCCTGAATATTTTGGAGGTCGGCTCCGGCACGGGTCAGGACGCGGACGTCGATGCCGCGGTTGACCAGCGCGCGTACCACTGCGCCGCCGACGAATCCGGTTGCACCAGTGACGAGGACCTTCATAAGACGTGCTGAGTGCTGAGGGCTGAGTACCGAGTTGGGGAGAGTAAGACAAGTTGTTGTAGGGATGAGCAGTCGATCGGAGAATGTAGCCTTGTTCTTACCTCAGCACTCATGGCTCAGCACTCAGCACTAGTTTTTTCGAGAGGTGATGTAGCGTGCCAGTTCGCGGAGCGGGTCGGCGGCCGGACCGAACGAGGAGAGGCGCGCGATCGCGCGGGCCACGCAGTCGTCCGCCAGTTTTCTGGCTCCCTCGGCCCCGTAGAACGTCGGGTAGGTTTTCTTTCCGCGTTCCGCGTCGGTGTTGGGATTCTTGCCCAGTTCCTCGCGCGTTCCCGTCACGTTGAGCACATCATCCGCGATCTGAAAGGCCAGTCCGACATCCTCGGCATAACTC
>DASVEA010000129.1:0-4666 GCA_036380815.1 Nitrospiraceae bacterium | reverse complement strand
GGATGATCCGCCTTCACCGGCTCTTCTTCAAACACATCAAACGCGGCGGCCGCCACGCGCTTGCCCTTCAACGCTTCAAACAGATCGCCCTCATGAATAATCCCTCCGCGGGCACAATTCACAATCATCACCCCCGGCTTCATCGTCGAGATCGCTTGCGCATTGATGAGGCCCTTGGTCTCAGGCGTCAACGGCGTGTGGACAGAGATGATATCGGCACGCTTGAAGAGTTCATCCAGCGGCATCATGGTGACGCCCATCTCCTGCGCGCGCTCCTCGGCCAAATAGGGATCGTAGGCAATCACCCTCATGCCGACTCCCTGCGCCAGCTTCGTGAGATGGCTGCCGATTTGCCCCACACCGACGATGCCGAGCACCTTGTTGTAGAGTTCGATGCCCATGAATTTCTCTTTTTCCCACTTGCCGGCCTTCACAGACGTGGTGGCTTGGGGAATCCGCCGGCTCATGGCGCAAATCATCGACATTGTGTGCTCGGCAGTGGTGACCGTATTGCCGCCCGGCGTATTCATGACCACGATGCCGCGACGGGTTGCCGCCGGGGTATCGACATTGTCCAAACCTGACCCGGCCCGCCCCACAACTTTCAGGCGCTCGGCTGCAGCGATCAACTCCGCCGTGACTTTCGTCCCGGACCGCACGATCAGCCCATCGGCGTCCTTGATCTCCTTGAACAACTCTTCCTTCGGCATCTTAGATTTCACAACCACAGTGAATCCAGCCTTCTCCAACAGCTCCACGCCCTGCTTCGACAAACTATCGCTGATGAGAATTTTCATGCCCATTGTGTTTGCCCTATTATAAGAATTTCGAGACGTAACCCTTACGCCATCAAGATTTCTTGCGCCTTTGCGACACCGCTCCCAAGCTTCACGGGATGCCCCAGCCCTTTGAGCACCATTTCAACGGCTGCCACCGCCATGATGATATCGAAGCGGTCCATGTAGCCCATGTGAGAGAGCCGGAAGATCTTCCCCTTCAAATGGTCTTGCCCACCGGCCGCCGTCATGCCGTATTGGACACGCAGGTTCTTGTAGATCGCCTGCCCGTCCACGCCTTCCGGCGCTGATATTGCGGTGAGGGCATCGCTGGGCGACTCTTTTGGAAACAGCGACAGCCCGGCGCCCTGAACCCCTGCACGCATGGCTTTCGCGAGCATGGCTTGGCGGCCGAATACCCCTTCAAGCCCCTCCGCCTTCATCATCTTCAGCACTTCCTGTAAGCCGACAATGAGAGACACGGCCGGTGTATAGGCCGTCTGATTCTTCTGCTGATTCTCGTGCTCTTTCTTGAAATTGAAATAGAACGCCGTGTTCTTCGCCTTCTCTGCCAACTGCCAGGCTTTATCACTCACGCTTACAAATGCGAGGCCCGGCGGAAGCATCAGCGCCTTTTGCGACCCCGTAATCACGACATCGATCCCCCACTCATCGGTCTTGATGTCGAACACTCCGAGGGCAGTAATGGCATCCACCACAAGAATGGTCTCGCCATAGGGTTTCACGATCTCCGCAAGAGCCTTGATGTCGTGCGCCACACCGGTGGAAGTTTCACTCGCTTGCACATACACAGCTTTGATTCCCGGATCTTTTTTCAGCGCATCGGCCACCGCCCGGGGATCGACGGCTCGCCCCCATTCCACCTTGATTTCGGTCACCTCTGCGCCGAATGTCTTGCAGAGCTTGGTCCATCTTTCCCCAAACTTCCCCCCGTTAATGGTGAGGGCCTTGTCGCCGGGAGAGAGAAAGTTAGACACTGAACCTTCCATGCCTCCGGTTCCGGAAGCCGCCAGCATGAGCACGTTGTTTTTCGTTTGAAACAGCCACTTGAGTCCATCACGGACCTCCGCGAACACCTTATCGAACTCGGGGGCACGATGATGGAACATAGGCCGCGCCATGGCCAGCAGCACTTCAGGAGGCACAGGCGTCGGACCGGGAGCCAGCAAATACCGCTTCAGCATCGATTAATCCTCCTACCGGATGAAACGTGAAAAATCTTACGCAGGAAGGTGGGACGATACCATTGCCTCCCAAAAGCTGTCAAGGCGAGGAACCGTGTAGACACGCGTGTTTTCAGACTGTTGTGGCCTGCTCATGCCGGCGTAACTTCCGCTCACAATATTGCACGAACGCTGGAGCGCCTGGCCACTGTGCTACTAAGGAGGGGCGTCATTCCCCTTGCAGTTCCTTGACAAGAGCGCAGTCCATCGATAGTCTAGCTCACAGAACATGACGAACCTCTCACACGATACTGATTGCCATCGCGCTTCGATGACGCCACTCAGGCCAGGACATGCCATCCTCCCGATGGCTCTCTTCCTCGGAATGTGGTTCAGCTTCTTCGCTCCTACTATTATGGTAGTGCAGGCTGCAACTCCATCCGAACTCGTTACGGTTGACCCATCTACGCTTGTGGACGAGAACGCAGCGGCGGAAGATGACCCGGACGAAAATCTGGTCCCGCTCGATACCGAAAGCCCGCCACCGGAGGCCACTAGCCCCCCCACGGCCACGACTAGCACGGTTCCGAGGGCTGAAGACCTCTTCCAGCTGAACCCAACGGGAAGTTCGCCGGCGACCATGCGGTTTTCAGACGCCTTGAATCCTCCGGCTGAACTAACCCAGACACAAGACCCCTCCCGAAATGCCGCAGATCAGACGGAAACGGAATATGCGAGCTACAATGTTCCGATCGTCATGGACTCCTCGGTCCAGGCACACATTCGCTATTTCAATACAGCCATCCACGGTCGCTTCGAACAGTGGCTCTTCCGACTCAGCCGCTATCGGCCCCTTGTCGAAACAATCTTCACGGAATTTCACCTCCCCAGTGATCTGGTCTACCTCTCACTGGTGGAAAGTGGATTCAACCCTTACGCGTACTCACGAGCCAGGGCTACGGGCCCCTGGCAGTTCATGAAGGGCACGGCTAAGGTCTATGGGCTTCGCGTCGACAAGTACGTTGATGAACGGCGGGATCCCATCAAGTCAACGGTTGCTGCGGCACGCTACCTCCGCGATCTCTACGACCTCTTCGGTGCCTGGCCGCTCGCGATGGCTGCCTACAATGCCGGAGAAGGCAAGGTGATGCGAGCCCTTCAAAAGGCCCGGGCCGAAAGCTTTTCCGAGATTTCAAAGACACGATTGATTCGGCGTGAGACGAAAGAGTACGTGCCACGATTTATGGCGGCCACCATCATAGCGAGAAACCCCGATCGATACGGTTTCACTCAAGAAGCTGCCGAGCCGCATCAATTTGATGAAGCGATTATCACACGACCCGTCCATTTTCGCGCGATCGCCAATGTCACCGGCATTCCGTATGAAGAGCTCCGGCTCTTAAATCCTGAGCTGCGGCGAGACGCGACACCCCCCGGCGACGAAACCTACCATCTGAAAGTTCCCGTGGGAACGAAAGCGAAAGTGGAACAGCTGCTTGACCGCATCCCGACCTACAAGTTCCCACAATTTCCGGCAAAGGCTCAGTTTGTCACCGCCGGGCCCTCTCGCTGGTATAAAGTCCGCATGGGAGACACGCTGGGAAAAGTGTCGAAACGGTTTCGCATTCCGCTCAAGACGCTCAAGACAAAGAATAGCCTCTCCGGCCCGACGATTCGACCGGGCGACTTTCTCGTTATCAGCCGCTGAAGACGATCTCCCCTCTCCGCGATCCGCAGAATCGGACACTCCTGCAGGCTGCTCAAAAAGGCCAGACTTCTCACCCGCCCGACCCTGCCGGTTATTTCACCCTCCCGAACTGAGTCTGCCAAGACAGTCTCTTCGCCCAGGGACGCGTCTTGTCCCAGGCAAGGCCACAGCGAGCAACCAAAGATGGTTCTTCCAAGCTTGTTTATGTATGTGAGCTGTGGTGGCTCGCACGAGTCCCCCGCTACGCGCTGGGTCCGGCCCTTTCAATTCTCTCCATCTCTCTTTAGGGGAGTGGCCGAGGCTGCTCTTTACTGTGCACATCGAACGAGCACAGTTTCATCGTGCGCGTTTTGCGAGCAAGAAGGGCGCCTGGCCGCTCCCTCCCCTGCTGACGGGCTTTTTCAGCAGCCTGGCTAGGGGGTTTTCTTGACTGCTGAGGGAGGAGGAGCCGGAGAACTCTTCTGTGGCGCAGCAATAGCCGGGACCGTCGACGTCGAGGCAGGCGTTGATTCATGGGATTTCTTGACATCCATGATCTTGGTCCGAATCGTCGCTTCACTGGTGAAGGGAGAGTTCGGATAGGTCTTTATCAGTTCCTGATAGCGAGCCAAGGCCCCCTCAGACCGCGATTGGGATTCTTCCAGCCGCGCCAACTCAAATAACGCCTGATCCCGGTTCAAAGTACCGGGGGTTTCCAAGATGCCGGTGAGTGCCTTCACTGCCTGGTCCCTGTCTCCCTTGTGCAAGTACACGTAGGCCAGACGTTGTTGCACCAACCCAGCCATTGAGGGATTCGAACTGTATAATGCAAGAAATCGCTGATAGGCCTCAATAGCCGCGCTCAGTTCATTCGCCTGGACCAACGTATTTCCCAAATGATACAAGGCGAGTGGCGCCGTGGAGGTTCGTGGATATTGATCGACAATTTGACGATACTTCGCGATCGCTTCCTTGAGCGCATGATCAGCCTTTTGAGGATCGTTGGCAGAAGGAGCGGT
>DASVEA010000128.1:0-2500 GCA_036380815.1 Nitrospiraceae bacterium | reverse complement strand
TAGCGCTTGCGTGCGACGGCAATGCGATTCTCTGTTCCTTCGAGTTGACTTTGGAGGTCACGGAAGTTCTGGTCGGCTTTCAGATTAGGGTAATTCTCTGCAATAGCGATGAGGCGGCCCAACGCCGATGTCAATCCGGCTTGTGCTTTCTGGAATTGTTCGAACGCCACGGGGTCTTTCAACGTCTCGGGCGTCACTTGAATTCCCGTGGCTTGCGCACGCGCCTGCACCACCCCTTCGAGCGTATCCTTCTCATGCGCGGCATAGCCTTTGACGGTGGCAACCAGGTTCGGGATCAGATCAGCCCGCCGTTGGTACTGATTGACCACTTCGCTCCAGGCGGCCTTGGTGTCTTCATCTAATCCCTGGAGATCGTTGTAGCCGCACCCTGAGATGCCTACGAACAGAACCGTGATGGCGATGATGGCGAATACCGAGATGCGACTGTTCATGGCTATCCTCCTTCTCGCCCGCGCCGGTCTAACAGGGCGCTGAAAAAGTTCGCCAGCGGCGTTCTCACTTCGCTCAGAGGCTCAACGTACCGAAGCGTACGTCTTGCTTCTTCGTTGCTGCGGCCTTGCTGGACGGCTTTTTTGAGCACCCGCACGGTAGTCTCCCGTTGTCCTAGATGTGCAGACCAGTGATATTCTGCACGCCTAGGTGGTTTGTCAGAAGCCTACTATAGCGCAGGGTGTCGCTCATGCTATCATGCGCATAATCATTATGATACGGAGGCATGACCGTCCGATGTCGCTTGAGCCCTCTTCACATTTGCCCGGCGGGTTTCAGATCAAGCATCGCACCCTCGGCATCTACCAGGGGAGTGCGATTGAACTGGCGTTTTGGTATCCCTCATCTGAGATGCCGGAATATGGGCTGTGCCGGTTCGCCACGAAGGAGAAGGCTGAATCGTATCGTACATACCTCTGTTCCCCTGCCTGCCCGGAGCCGCTCAATGAGCACGACCTCACCATTGAACCCTATGATCTCGCCGCACACCAGGAACTGGTCAGTAACCATCCGCTTCCCTCTGCCTGGGAAACTCCGATCTAGCAGGAGGCGGAAAAAGGGGCGGGGTGGCTGGAACGATCCCCGTGCTCGCGCAATGCGCGGCCTCAGAAGGCCATCGTTGGACGCGCTCAGTTGGGAACATCCCAGCCACCCCTTAGTAAGTGATAGTTCGCTGCGGCCTTGATCGGGACAAGGCGCGCCCCAGGGTGAAGGGGCTGTCTTGGCAGACTCAGGGCGGGCGGGTGAAGTAACCGCCGGGGTGGGGCGGGTGCGAAGGCTGGCCCTTTTGAGCATTCTGCAACTCGCGTCGAACCCTATTCTGTTGACGATGGTATGGCGGGTAAGGGATTCGCCGGCCTGCTTACGCGGCGGCACCGGCGTTGAGCGAGGATTTGTCCGGCTGATCCGGTGTCTGGGCATGGACAAAGGCAAGCAGGCGCTTGTTCTCTTGGGCGGCTCGAAGGAACTTGAAGGCGATGCCGCGAGCGCTCACAGAACGGACCATCGCGGCCACTTCAAGAGGGGGTTCACCTTTACTAATCGACAATTGCAGATAGAAAATGTCGTTCGTATGGACTTGCGTCTCGCTCTTGATGATACAACCGCCCATCGAAAGATCGAGCACCGTTCCCTCACCACGGACCTTGCCCCCGGAGAACGAGAGATAGAGTCGCACGGGAATCCGGAGGTGTTCGCGGCGATCGATCGGATGCGTGGAATGGTCCAGCCAAAGATGGGACGCCAGAAAACGGTGACTGCACGATGGACAGAGGAATGGCGCCACGAAGAGAAAGGAGGCGAGGTGCTCGCGTGGCGATTGCGGGTGAGACCGTAAGAGGCCGTCCTTCTGGCACCGCGGACAGCTCAGGATGCGCCCCATATCATCTGTTCCTTCTGAAAGCCTGTCCGACAGTGACCTTGCTACTCAATATTCCTTTACCGAGAAGTCTGCGGGCTCGACACCCGGGGCGTGATCCGCCTGATTCGCGGCTCAACCTGACCGAACGTGTTCGCCCCGGCGATAATCGGATCAAGAACCATGACACAATTCCGCCCACCTTCCTTGGCGGCATAGAGAGCCTTGTCCGCTTGATCAATCAGCTCCAAAGGTGTCCGCGCTCCAACCGCCGTAGTTGAAATGCCGCAACTCATTGTGAGCACCACGCGGGATGCCATTCGCATCCTGACCCCAGCCTCTGTTTCGACACGAATCCGAAGACGTTCCGCCAGATCAGCGGCTTCAGTCAGCGTAGTGCGCGGAAACAGCAAACAGAATTCCTCCCCTCCGTAGCGGCCGATGATATCCATCAACCGCAGCCCGTTGCTCAGGCAGTTGGCTACCGCTTGGATGGCTTGATCCCCTACCCCATGTCCAAATTGGTCGTTAATGCGTTTAAATTTGTCGATGTCCACCATCAGGCAGCTCAGTTCGATGCCATGTTTGCGGCTCTCGGCCATCGCCGTCTCAAATTGCGCGTAAAAGGCTCGA
>DASVEA010000127.1:0-3211 GCA_036380815.1 Nitrospiraceae bacterium | reverse complement strand
GACATCATGGAGAAAGTCATCAAGCCCATGATGCCGAAAGGGCTCTACGACCCGACGAGCGTGAAACACCACATCAATCCCACCGGCCGCTTCGTGGTCGGCGGTCCGATGGGCGACACCGGACTGACGGGCCGCAAGATCATCGTCGACACCTATGGCGGCCATGGCAGCCATGGAGGCGGCGCCTTCTCCGGCAAGGATCCCACGAAGGTGGACCGGTCGGCCTCGTATATGGCCCGCTACATCGCGAAGAACATCGTCGCCGCCGGGTTGGCGCAAAAATGCGAAGTGCAGCTCGCCTATGCGATCGGCGTGGCCGATCCCGTTTCGGTGCTGGTCGACACGAAGGACACGGAAAAGGTGGCGGTCGAGAATCTGGATAAGCTCGTGCGGAAACACTTCCCCTTGACCCCACGCGGCATCATCGACTACCTCAAGCTCCGCCGACCGATCTTCAGAAAGACCGCATCGTATGGTCACTTCGGTCGGAACGAGCCGGAGTTCACCTGGGAAAAGACCGACAAGGCCAAAATCTTGCGCAAAGACGCAGGGCTGTAGTTTAGAACCGAAACGATCACATGGGGGGACGGATTGAAAAATCCGCCCCCCTTTTACTGATCACGCATCACCCGTCACTCATCACTGTACTGGAGGTTTCCGTGGAATACGATGTGAAAGATATCAAGTCAGCAGACCAGGGCAAACTCAAGATCGAATGGGCCGAAGCCACCATGCCGGTGCTGCGGCTTATCAAGAAACGCTTTCAGCGGGAAAAGCCCTTCAAGGGCCTGCGCATGACCGCCTGCCTCCACGTGACGACCGAAACCGCCAATCTGATGAAAACACTCCAGGCCGGCGGAGCCGATGTCCGACTCTGCGCCTCCAATCCGCTGAGCACGCAGGATGAGGTCGCGGCAGCCCTCGTCAAACACGACGGCATTCCGACCTTCGCGATTAAAGGCGAAGATAACAAGACCTACTATCAGCATATCCAATCGGCAATTGCCCACAAGCCGCAGATCACGATGGACGACGGGGCCGATGTCGTCTCCCTGATCCATTCCAAACGCAAAGACTTGCTCAAACACGTAATCGGTGGCACGGAAGAGACCACCACCGGCGTCATCCGACTCCGCAGTATGGCCGAGAAGAAAGTGCTGAAGTTCCCGGTAATCTCCGTGAACGACGCCGACACCAAGCACCTGTTCGACAACCGCTATGGGACCGGCCAGAGCACGATCGACGGCATCATCCGCGCGACAAACCGATTGATCTGCGGCACCACCTTCGTGGTCGCCGGCTATGGCTGGTGCGGACGCGGGATCGCGATGCGCGCCAAGGGCATGGGCGCCGATGTCGTCGTCACCGAGATCGATCCGGTCAAGGCAATTGAAGCGGTGATGGATGGGTTCCGCGTCATGCCGATGGAACAGGCCGCGCTGGTAGGAGATTTCTTCGTCACGGTTACCGGCAACCTCAAGGTCGTCCGCCGTGAGCACTTCGCCAAGATGAAGGAAGGGGCCATCGTCTGCAACTCAGGACATTTCAACGTCGAGCTGGATATTCCAGCCTTGGAAAAATTGAGCCGGAAGAAGCGCCTCATCAGACCGGGCGTCGAGCAATTCACGCTGAAGACCGGCCATCGGGTCAGCCTGCTCGGCGAGGGGCGACTCGTGAACCTGGCGACGGCCGAAGGCCACCCCTCCAGCGTCATGGACATGAGCTTCGCCAACCAGGCGCTCGGCGCGGAATACTTGGTAAAAAATTATAAGAAGCTGGAGAAGAAGGTCTATCCGGTCCCGCCGGTGATCGACAAAGAAATCGCCCGCCTCAAACTCGCCGGCATGGGGATGCACATCGATACACTGACGAAAGAACAGGAAAAATATCTCGCATCCTGGGAAATGGGGACCTGATGGCGGGTCCTGTCGCTGACCAGCCCGTCCGTCCTCACACCCCGCCCGGTGTAGGAGGGAAAATGGTAGCCCGTTAGTCTCCTTTGCTCGCGCAACGCGCGGCCTCAGAAGGCCCTCGTTGGACGCGCGCAGTTAGAGACCAATCGGGCCACCCTTTAACGGAAGATGAAAGCTAAGGCAGACGGGCTCCCAGGTCAGCACCACCCGCTAAAATAAACCATTAACCAGCTTGCTCGTGGGGAGTTAAGAAGAACGGCCAACGGAATCGGTGGCCATTCTGTTTGTGCTCAAGGAAACGGTGACTAACACCATCCCTCACATAGGAGGATGGAGCGGGGCAGATGCTTCCCTTGCTCGCAGACCGCGCACGATCAGAATGTGCTCAGCTGATGCGCGCAGGAGGGAGCACCTGTACCCCTGCTGCAGGAGACATCTCCCACTCGGCGGATTAATTCTTTCTCGACCCAACCCCGTTAGGTCAGTGCTATCACATACGGACCAGAAGGTTGGCCGGGGCCCCGATGGCGCTGTTGCTGACGCCGCAGTCGGGGGGGGGTAAGTCACGGGAGCAGTTGTGATAGTATGAGCAGCGCGCCGAAGAGACTGACCATGAGCTGTCCGACATTGCCACCCAGACCTTGGCTTTCAATCATAGATCTAGCCACACCGACTCACCGAAAATTACGTAAAGGAGGAATGTATGCCGACCATTGAGAAATCCATTGAAGTCAACGTGCCTGTGTATACCGCTTACAATCAATGGACGCATTTTGAGGAATTTCCTCAGTTCATGGAAGGTGTGAAAGAAGTCAAACGGCTGGATGCCAAACGTCTTCATTGGAAAGCAGAGATCTCGGGCCAGGACACAGAGTGGGATGCGGAGATCACAGAAGAGACGGCGGACCAGCGTCTCGCCTGGACGAGTCATGGCGGCGACATCAAAGGATGGGTCGCGACATTTCACCAACTCTCGGATGCCAGATCAAAGGTCATGCTGCAATTAGAATATGCCCCTCAGGGTTTCACCGAAAATGTAGGCGATGCATTGGGAGTGGTGTCTTTGCGCGTCCAGGGAGATCTAGAGCGATTTAAGGAGCTCATCGAAAAGCGTTGGCGCCCGGCTGGTCGCGAGACAATCTTCGATATAGCTGTCGGCAAGACATACTGATTTCGATTAGGATAACACTCCCTACTGGTCGAGCTTCGCAACTCATTCATATAAAAAAACCAGCCTTCAAAAATATTCCTGCCAATTCCCATACAGGATGCCACATACAGAGCCGATAGTCCCAGTG